>NZ_LMVE01000026.1:0-90577 GCF_001432185.1 Cylindrospermopsis sp. CR12
TAACTTGCCTCACCATATCTATACCTCCCATTGACTTTGGTACTGACTCAATCGGTTTAACTTACTATAACATGGCTTCTGTAGAAATGTGTTTCGTACCCCCACTTAAAATTAATTGAGTTGATTAAATCTAATATCTTTACTCATGCTTGAGAGCGATCGCCTCCTGAATTATGCCAAAAAAACCATCTATCTAAATATCACGCTTGACTTACTCAACAAAGTTAGATAAGTTAGGGTCATAATCATGTGCTGAGCCTTGATGGTCTTCATGATCCCAGTTCGTATAAACCAGACTCGCCCACCTAATGATTCAAATTCAACTCAACCTACCCGAGGGTGCCTTCTCTGCTCTCCGCAGCACCCCAGAGGAGTTCGCTCAAGAATTGCTTATCGCTGGCGTAGTTAAGTGGTATGAAATTGGCATGATCTCCCAATCCAAAGCTGTCGAAATTGCTGGCATCAGTCGTCAGTCTTTTCTACAGGCCCTTGAGCGATTTGGAGTTTCCCCATTTCAGACTACCTTAGAAGAACTCACGGAGGAAATTAACCGTGGTTAAGCGTTGGGTAGTCAATAGTCCGACTATCCTTGCTCATGTGATCGCTCTGGCAAAAGAGTAGTAATAAGCTGTCGTGCAGCTAGAACGTATAAAATGAGCGTTAAAATTTAACTTGCAGTTTGGACCCCGAGTGTGAGAACCTGCTGCATTTTGACAATGGGGATCTCCACATTGACATTTTCTTGTTGTAGCCAAAGTTTTAAAGCTGCTGCACCTTGTTGCACCAGCATTTCCAATCCATCCAGTGCGATCGCACCCTGTGCTTGTGCTAATTGTAAAAATCGGGTTGGTTTGGGAGTGTAGATTAGGTCATAGGCGATCGCATGGCTAGGTAATTTATGCAGTTGGTCTTCAGTCACAGGTGACTCATCTATATTTGGGTACATACCAATGGGTGTGGTATTGACTAATAAGTTACTTTGAGGGATAAGCTGTGGTAATTGCTCCCAAGTATGGGTCTTTAGTTTATTAGTAAATTCATGAGCCAAGGGAGAATCTATCCAACTTTGCTCAAGTTGTTTTAATTTTTCTATATTTCTACCTACTAGGTGAATTTCTGCCATTCCCAGTTGAATACAACCAGCAACCACTGCTCTTGCTGCACCACCGTTGCCTATAACTACCGCTTTCTTTTCATGCCAGTTTTGATTGTATGTAGTTTGTAGTGGTGCTATAAATCCTGCCACATCCGTATTTGTTCCTATCCACCTCTCCCCTACACGAATTACCGTATTAACTGCACCTATAGCTTGAGCAACAGGAGATATTTCATGTAATAAAGGTATAATTGCCTGTTTATGGGGAATTGTGACATTAAAACCAACCACACCAATGGAAGCAAAACCAGCGATCGCTTGTTGTAAATTATCCGGTGCAATGGGAAAAGGCAAATACACGTAGTCTAATCCTAAGTGGTGCAAAGCTGCATTGTGCATCAAGGGTGATAGGGAATGCTCCACAGGATAGCCAATCACTCCCATGATTTTAGTTTTTCCGGTAATTCTCGGACAATGATCATATTCTTGGTTATTCATACAATTAGGAAGCTGACATTTTTAAAAACTTGGGGTAATTATACTAGTTTAGAAGACAAGTAGGAAAAATACAAAGTAAGATCCCCCCAGCTTCCATCAGAACCTGGGAGGATTTTAACCAAGAACTAGGAATTGAGAACTAGGAATTGCTGCCCAAATTAACTTTCACCACTTTGCTTTTTTCTTCTACCAATTTGGGCAAGGTCAGGTGCAAAATACCATCTTTGTAATCAGCAGTAACATTGGTATTTTGAACAGGTACGGGAAGGGAAATAACTCGGTGGAACTGACCATAATAAAACTCTGTCTTGGTTTTGTTTTTTCCTTCAACAGTAGTTTGAGACTTCCTTTCTCCGGTAATAGAAACTGAATCCTCTGTAACTTGAATATCTAGGTCTTTAGCCTCCATGCCAGGAATCTCTAGCTTGAGAACAATTGTGTCCTCAGTTTCAGTCATTTCCGCTGCTGGCACCCTAGCCACAGTATTTAAATCCTTTAAGCTAGTAGGTACAAAATCACCCAACAATTGGTTCAAATTACGTTCTAGGGTTTCTATTTCTTTCCAAGGACTGTAACGAATTAGTGCCATAACCGATTCCTCTGTCAATTTATTAGTAGTTTGTTTAGTGATTGCAAGAGTTTTATCAACCCTTTGACTATTATGTTATTCCTAGTTAAAAAAGATGTAAATTCGGCTCTCTCACTTATTTAATGATGATTACCGTACTTATAGTTTCCTAATATAAACGTATTCAAGTAAAAATGATTTTTGATACTGAACGGGATCACTATCAACTAGTATATGTTGGATAGTCAGCATTTATTATTGCTCTTCAAAACCCTCCTATTAGTGCTTATGCAAAAAAGCATTGATATTTCCAATAAATTTCCGATCGCAAAAACAATATTCGTGACAATTGAGTTAGAATTATTAAAGGTTTGTTACAGAGCTGGCAAAAGACCCCCATTTCTGATATGCAAGCCCTATCTAGTTCTCAAATATAAAAACTCAAAAACTCACAAAGGCTCTCTATGACGCTCCCAATTCGTAACGTCGCCATTATCGCCCACGTTGACCACGGCAAAACTACCCTGGTTGATGCTCTCCTGAAACAGTCCGGCATTTTCCGCGAAGGCGAAGACGTTCCGGATTGTGTCATGGACTCCAATGATCTAGAGAGAGAGCGAGGCATTACTATTCTTTCCAAGAACACTGCGGTTAAGTATAAAGATACCCTAATCAATATTGTGGATACTCCCGGTCACGCTGACTTTGGTGGAGAGGTGGAACGGGTTCTGGGCATGGTTGATGGCTGTATACTAATTGTTGATGCCAATGAAGGACCAATGCCTCAAACCAGGTTTGTGTTGAAAAAGGCTTTGGAAAAGGGCTTACGTCCCATTGTGGTAATTAACAAAATCGACCGCGCTAAGGCTGATCCCCATGTGGCTGTTGATAAGGTTTTAGACCTGTTCCTGGAATTGGGTGCAGATGATGATCAGTGTGATTTTCCCTATCTATTCGCATCGGGAATGGCTGGTTATGCTAAAGAAACCCTGGAAGCAGAATCCGTAGACATGAAACCCTTGTTTGAGGGAATCTTACGCCACGTTCCTGCACCGGTGGGTGACCCCCTCAAACCACTTCAACTACAAGTTACCACCCTGGACTATTCGGAATATCTGGGACGGATTGTAATTGGTAGAATCCATAATGGTACTATTCGCGCTGGACAACAGGCAGCTTTAGTAACAGAAACTGGCAATATTGTCAAGTCCAAAATTTCTAAACTGATGGGATTTGAAGGCTTAAAGCGAGTAGAACTAGAAGAAGCTTCTGCTGGCTATATTGTGGCAGTAGCTGGTTTCGCAGATGCTTATATTGGAGAAACTATTACAGACCCCAATGAACCCCAGGCATTACCACTCATTAAAGTGGATGAACCAACCTTACAGATGACCTTCTGGGTAAATGATTCACCCTTTGCTGGACAGGAAGGTAAACTGGTAACATCTCGTCAAGTGCGCGATCGCCTGTTCCGGGAACTAGAAACCAACGTAGCTTTAAGGGTGGAAGAAACTGATTCTCCCGATAAGTTCCATGTATCTGGTCGAGGTGAACTGCATTTGGGGATCTTAATCGAAACCATGCGTCGAGAAGGATATGAGTTCCAGGTTTCCCAACCTCAAGTAATCTACCGAGAAGTTAACGGTCAACCTCGTGAACCCTACGAACTGTTAGTATTAGACGTTCCCGCTGATGCTGTTGGTAGCTGTATAGAACGTCTGGGCCAACGTCGAGGAGAAATGCAAGATATGCAACCAGGAGCAGGCGATCGCACCCAATTAGAATTTGTGATTCCTGCTCGTGGTTTAATTGGGTTCCGGGGGGAATTTATGCGCATGACCCGTGGTGAAGGTATTATGAACCACAGTTTCCTGGACTATCGCCCCCTTTCTGGAGAAATTGAAGCCCGCAACAAAGGTGTGTTAATTGCCTTTGAAGAAGGTGTTTCCACATTTTACGCCATGAAAAACGCGGAAGACCGTGGTGTATTCTTTATTCATCCTGGAACCAAAGTCTACAAGGGTATGATTGTAGGTGAGCATAATCGTCCTCAAGACTTAGAACTGAATGTTTGTAAAACTAAGCAGTTAACTAACCACCGGGCATCGGGTGGGGATGAACTTGTGCAGTTACAAACACCAGTAGAAATGAGTTTAGAAAGGGCGTTAGAGTACATTGCTTCAGATGAGCTAGTAGAAGTAACACCCCAGTCCATACGTTTACGTAAGATGGTGAAGAAACTGGCAAAACAAAGGTAAAATAATTGTGCCTCCCTACCTAAATCTGTAAAATACGGGCAAAGAAGTCAGGAATGGGGAGGACAATTATTAATAATAAAGCTATTGCCATCAACCCTAAAAAATCTCTTTTGTTGTCTAATTCTGTAATATCATTTAGAGCTGGTTCATCAACTAGAGGAATAAACAATAACATAATTGCCCAGAATAAAAACTCTTGTCTAATAAAAGAAAGAATCAATAGAAAAAACCGAGAAAGTTGCCCGATTAACATGGCAGTTCTTTGACCAAACATGGCATGAACAATATGACCACCATCCAATTGACCCACAGGCATTAAATTTAAAGCTGTGACTATTAAACCTAAAAGTCCCGCCACGGCTATAGGGTGTAAATCTAAGGCTGATGTGGCTGTTAATTGGCTACCCAATGCCAATTTAGACAACAAGGCCAATAATATTGAATAGCGAGGATTTAGAGCATCAGGATTTAAAATTTCTGTTTGTTGACTAATAGTCACGATTTCTGAATTGGCTAAACCCCACAATAGTAAGGGTAAAGTTGCCAAAAAACCAGCCAATGGACCTGCTATACCCACGTCAAATAGAGCTTTTCGGTTGGGGATGGGACTTTTAATTTGAATAAATGCTCCAAATGTCCCCAAGAAAAAAGGTACGGGAATAAAATAGGGGAGGGTGGAATTGATTCTATACAATTTAGCAGTAAAGTAGTGACCCAATTCATGAATACCTAAAATGGTCATTAACCCCAAAGCGTAGGGTAAACCATGAATCATCAAAGACCAGTCAGCTTGTAATCTTCCTGCTTGAATTCCGGCAATTTGTACACCTATCCCAGTGGTGGTCATTAGGGTGAGTATTAATAGTGTTAATGCTGTGAACCCTTGACGTAAATTGTCTTTTTCTCTCTCTTGTCTATTCCCCTGTTTATTAGGAATTAGAACAAAGAATGGTTTGCCATCTGCTCCTTCCTGAAAAATGACCAAAAAGCGATCCGCAAATTCTCTTTCAATATTGGTCTTAATCTGCTGATAGGTTTCCTGGGGATTACCTCGTAACTGTCCACGACATATTACTGCTTGAGGTCTATACTCAATACTATGAATATAATATAAGGACCAAGGAAAACAATTTCTCAGATTTGTCTCTTCTCCTATTTCAATTGGTCTCACTGGTGACTGCTGTGGTTCGCTATTACTTATTGATGTTGATTCCCTATTCTCAGTTTCTCTATTTCTTTGTCCTCTGTTTCCAGAAATAAACAAAATCCAACATAAGAACACACTTAAAAATACACACGCAACAATGAATACTAATGGCGGTGATTGGGTTGAACCATAGATAATTGTCCAAAGTTCCCAAATAATTGCTGGGGCCATTAATATCAACCATAATAACCAGACAGGAACGCGGGTTATATGGGAAAGGACGTTTCTCACTATAACATAGGTAAACAGTCCTAATAACACTAGAAACCAAGATGTCATATTTTTTCAGATTTTTTCAGAGTTTGGGAAGTTGGGGATTTATCAGAAATATTGGATCCCAAATGATCTATATTTGAAATTGATTAATGAACACGATTAATCCAGTATAATTATTCTTAATTATTTTTAAAATCGTTATTCAACTTATGTCTTTAGCACCTCCAACATCTAGTAATACAATAAAACCTCCACAAATTATACTATCTCAAGACCTGGAGGAGGAAGCAACAGTATCACCGGATACAAAATTTACCAATCCCCAAAAGTCGACGAAAATTTTAGCCTTTCCCCCAAATCGGGAAACTTTGGGTGGAACCTCCTATTTGATTGTCAGGAATGGGGGTAATATCCTCATTGACTGTCCCGCTTGGGAACAAATAGCTGCGAACCAGACTTACCTGCGTGCGGTACGTTGGTTGTTTATTAGTCATCGCGGTGCTATTGCTAAGGTTGCCCAAATTCAACAAGCTCTTGACTGTGAAATTCTCATCCAAGAGCAGGAAGCTTACTTATTACCAGGTTTAACTCTCACCACCTTTAGTCAAGAACTATCTCTTGACGACACCACACAATTAATCTGGACTCCAGGTCATTCCCCAGGATCCTCTTGTCTATACTATCGCGAATTTGGAGGAATTTTATTTTCCGGAAGACATTTAGTCCCTAATCCCCAAGCTCAACTAGCACCATTTCGTACTGCAACAACTTTCCATTGGCCTAGACAACTCAAAAGTCTTACCAAATTATGCGATCGCTTTTCTCCTGACACACTACAATACATATGTCCAGGTGCTCATATTGGCTTTCTCCGGGGAAGATCTATTCTGGACCAAGGATATGAGCTATTGATGAATGGATACCTTAATGCGCATCAAATATAGCTTGTATTCTATAATCGATGGTTAATAATAGATTACTAATTATTGTGTCAGTTGTAGGTGTGACCTTATCGGGATTAGCCACACTTATGATCAGTCATTGGGAAAAATCCAATCAGCAATTACGGTTCCAGCGACAAACTGAAAATCTAACCACAGCCTTACAACGTAGTTTAAATCGCTACATTGATATTATAGGATTTTTAGGAGACTATTACACCACAGATTATATACAAAAAGACAAAAAGCCAATTGATCGTTCATCCTTCAATAAATTTACCCATCGTTCAATCCAAATCTATTCTGGGATACAAGCTTTAGAATGGGCACCTCTGATTAGCCACAAAGAGCGTTTTTCCTATGAAAAACAAATACAACTTGAAGGATACACAAATTTTCGCATTAGGGAATTAAACCGGCAAAATCAACTGGTAGTAGCTCAAAAACGTCCCTATTATTTTCCCGTAACTTATGTAGCGCCCTTCCAAGGTAATGAGTCTGCTTTCGGGTATGATCTTAATTCCCATCCTACTCGTAAAATAGCTATTAGTCAAGCTATTAAAACCAAACAGATAACCACTACTGGGAGAATTCGTTTGGTACAAGAAAGACGGGATCAATTTGGATTTTTAGTTTTTTTACCAGTGGATGATCCACAGTCTAAAGAGAAGATGACATTGCCAATTAGGGGAGTTTTAATAGGTGTGTTTCGGTTGTCAGACGTAGTTGAAGAGTCCCTGAAAAACTTGCGATATAGTATTAACTTTCTCATCCAAGATCAGGATGCAAACTCAGGAGAAAGATTTCTGGGTCAGTATGATGCTACCCGTAAAGCAGTTGTCACCCAATCTATACCAGTCAGCAGAAATATCTATCACTATTTTTTATGTTCCGATCCTCAAGTGTGTCAGAAAACTCTCAAAATGGGGCAACGAAAATGGAGGATTGAATTTTATCCATCACCAGATTATCCTGTAGAACAACCCTACACCACTTTTGCCACTCTTATTATAGGATGTTTAATAACCAGTAGCCTGGTATTTTTCTTATATATTTTAAATCGAGATTTAGAAAAAACTATAACTTTAAGTGAATTGAGATTTCGTTTTTTTTCCATGGCTTCCCATGAATTAAGAACTCCCTTGAGCACCATTTTATTATCTAGTGAAAGCCTGCAAATTAACTATGATCACCTGACAGAAACACAAAAACAATTTAATATTCAGCGTATTAACCTAACTGCTCGACAAATGAGCAGGCAAGTTAATGATTTATTACTTTTAAACAGATCCGAATTTCAAGAGTTAGAATTTCAACCTGAGATATTTAATTTAAAAGATTTTTGTCAGAAAATCATAGCAGAAATCCAGTTAACTACCGATCACCCTATTGAGTTAGAATTTTCTCCTAAATTAACCCAAGTATTCTTAGATAAAAAATTGCTTCGTTCTATTCTAATTAATCTTCTAGATAATGCCATTAAATATTCCCCAAGTGCAATTCCAGTACAACTGAGAATTACCCGAGAGGAAAAAAAAATTATTTGGCAAATTCAAGACTCTGGTATTGGCATTTCTCCCGATGATAAACCTCATATCTATAACCCATTTTATCGAGGTAGTAATGTGGGAGAAATTGGGGGTACTGGATTGGGTCTAGCTATTGTCAGAGCTTGTATACAAAGACATAAGGGTGAATGGAAAATTGAAAGCGAACTAGGTCAAGGAACAGTGGTTATAGTGAAATTACCAATTTTTGAGTAGATCACTTATTGATGACATAACTGATCATACTTTCGCCATCCACCATAAATAGTAATTTCTTTTTGTCCTGCTACTAAAAAAGGCTCTGCTAAGACTCCCAAAACTACTTTTTTATCATGCAACTCAATTTTACCCACACACAACCCTGGTGGTTCTTGTATTAAAATATCAGCAATTCCCCCTAAAGGAACTTGCCAAATCTCCACACTAATGGATTTACCTCCTTCCACATCACGAAGCATTCCCGGATATTGATCCTTAATTGACCATAGACGATAGCAGGGTGCTGTGGAAGATTCTCGGTCAAAAACCGCACCCACGTTCAGTAAATTATTATTTAATTTTAGTCCCCTCATTAGAGTGCCATTTACAGCAAATTCAATCATATTACTTACCACTCCAGTGTATCAGACGCTTTTCCAGTCCTAAAAATAGCATGTTCAGCAGGTAACCTAAACTCCCTGTAATTAAAATTGATGCGTACATGTCCCGAACATTTAAAATCTGTTGAGCATCAATAATACGCTTTCCTAATCCTTGTTGACTACCAATAAACATCTCTGAAACAATTACAATCACAAGAGCAATACTAATTCCACTGCGCAGGCCAATAAAAGTTTGTGGTAAGCTCTCTAATAATAATACATCCTTAAAAATTTGCCAGCGATTTGCTCCCATGACCCTAGCAGCTAAAATCCGAGACTGTTTGGCATGAATTACTCCGTAAGCACTATTGAAAACAATTAATAAGAAAGCACTAAAGCTAGCAATTACCACCTTGGAAAAATCACTAATACCAAAAAAGAGAATAAATAAGGGAATCAATGCACTAGCAGGGGTAGACCTAAAGAACTCAATGAGAAACTCCACACTACGATAGATTTTTTCAGAACTTCCCAATCCCACACCTAGGGGGATGCCAAATAAGGTAGCTAGAAAAAAGGCGCTAAATGTTCGTAAAACTGTGGTAGCTAAATCAGAGAACATGGAACCACCAAACAATCCGTCAATCAAGGTTTGGACTGTTGCTAAAGGAGTTGGTAGCAAAACAGGATTAACAAATCCTGATACAGCAATAAACCACCACAATCCAAAAAACAATAGAACACCAGTTAAAGGTAAACAACGGTTCAGGATGAAATCTAGGTTTAAACCTTGGTTTGAATTTTTGTTCTTGATGGAAAATGGGAAATTCATTTTTGCATTTCCTGGCGAAAAATATCTAAACAATAACGACTGACTTCTACAAATTTATGAGAAGTTAGAGTTTCAGGTGTGCGAGGTCGAGGAGCATCAAAGGTCACCATTTCAACTACCCGGGTTGGACGTTTACTTAGTAATAAAATCTTATCAGCTAAAAATATCGCCTCCTCTAGGTTATGTACAACCATCAACATAGGAATGGTGGTGGCCATAAAAATCTCTTGCAATTTATCCCGTACAAATAACGTAGTTTCAAAGTCTAAAGCTGAAAAGGGTTCATCTAAAAATAGCACCTCCGGTTGAGCAACTAACGCTCTGAGAATTGAAACTAACTGCTGCTGTCCACCAGAAAAACTATAGGGATATCGTTTTAGATCTAAGCAAATATTGAAAGTCTCAATTAAATGCTCTACAGAATGACGACACTCCCGTTCAGAAATACCTTTAACACGAAGTGGATAGGCAATATTATCGTAAGCACTCATCCAGGGAAAAAGAGAGTCTCGGTAATTTTGAAATACATAGCCAATCCGAGTCCGCTGAATGGGTTTACCATGGATTTTGATTTCACCTTGATCCACCGGAATTAAACCACTCATCATATTGATTAAAGTAGATTTACCACACCCATTAGGACCAAAAATCGAGACTAATTGATGATTGGCTAGGTTGAGATCAAAGTTTTTGTATACAGGTTGCCCAGCAAAGGACTTACACAACCCTTTGACCGTGATAAATTCTTCCGATTTTGCTGTCTTTGTCTGTAGAAGTGAATCCATGATTATCTTCAATTATTGCTGAATAATGGCTTTAGCCAGAATGGGTTGATGGCGTGAATCCTTACGAATTTTTATATAACAGATTACTCACATCTACTTTTTTGGAAAAGACTTTTTTATCAGTCATAAAATCGAAGAATTTTTGGAAGTAGTTAATATCCTCAGCGGTAAATTCATCATACATGGTGTAGGTAATTAGTGGCACTTTTTGTACTAAGTCCCCAGAGATGGCTGTATATCCAACTAAGTATTGTCGCACTGCATCCGGTTGGTTTTTAATATCCGCAATAGCTCGACGATAAGCTTGTATATAAGATTGGGTAGACTTGGGATAGGTTTGCAAAAATTGAGTGCTTAAAACCGCCGCACCACCAAACCAGGGTGCTTTAGGATCTCCTAGGATATATTTCGACACCACACCATTTTCTAAAATTCTGGTGATACCTTTCATATCCCCAACCGTACCTGTAGGTTCTAAAGTATAAGCAGCATCTATTTGTCCTGATTCAATTGCTGCTACGTGTTGGCGTATCTCTAACTGTTGGATTTCTGGTTTTTCAACCCCTGCTGCGGCTAAAATAGCTTGAGCAATGGCTAGATTTTGCGCTCCCGGTCCTGTGGCAAACTTTTTATTTTTTAAATCGGCAACAGATTTAATAGGGCTGTTTTTACCAACCACAACTTGGTCTAGTTTATAATCCACATTACTGGGATTAGCTGCAATAATTTTAAACAGACCCGGTGAGGTAATTTCAGACAGGCCCAATACACCACTGGCCACTCCATTACCCGTACCCTGTAATCTACCAGCAATTAAAGCCTCAGCTACTTGATTGGGAGAAGCAAATTGAGCTACTTCCACGTTGAGACCTGCTTCTTTAAAGTAGCCTTTTTTATCCGCTACAAATAAGGGTAACCCAGAAGCTACAGGCCAAAACCCAATGGTGATTTTACCAGGATTCTCACTAGTATCCGGGGTGTTGGAGGTGGATTTGGAATTCCCTTGGGTACAACCATGGGTCGCAAGTGCTAAGGTAGCACCACCACCCAGATAAAGTAAGTGTCTTCTGCGCATTGCTTTTGATTTCTATGATGTGTTGATGAAGTCAATATTACAAGGTTAGGGTAAATATTTAGGGGAGATTTGGTGGAGAAATCGGGGAAAATGTCATCTTTTGCTGACTGAAATAGTTTATTTATTCCGTATTATTATTTATTCTAAACATTTGGCACTCCTCCAAGATTTCCCATAAGCCAAAGGCGAGATAAAGGATACTTTTGGTTGAGTTGAAGTCCTCATCCCTTTATTTTAATTCTAGATGACCAATCAGTTTTACACGATAAAAGACAAGACCAAATAAATAAAATTACAAGCGCGATTAATTTATCAACTTGTATAGACTAATAATATATACTACATACAATACATAATATTGTGGTATGATGGGGGGTAAAACCTGGGGGGAATGTCATGAACAGAGAACTAGAAGCTCAAGAGTCAAAAATTCAGGATGTGCAAGCACCAATTACTGCTGCATCACCGGAAGTAAAACAGATAATAGAAAAAGTGTGTAGATTAGAAAAATCGCGACTGGCCAGAAAAAGCAAGGGTGCAGTTAATGAAGACATTTTAGCAATAATTAAAGAAGCGGTAAAATAAGTAGTGTAGCAATGAAACTAACTTCGATTAAATTTTGTAATTTTCGTTCCTTTTATGGACAAACACCAGAAATTGCCATAGCAGGTGGAGAGTTTCAGAATACCACCATAATTCATGGTAATAATGGTGCGGGAAAAACCAGTTTATTAAATGGATTTACCTGGGTGCTATATGAAAAATTTACAGCTGCTTTCGCGGTGACAGAGCAGCTGGTTAATAAACGTGCGATTTCAGAAGTAGGGGAGGATCAAGCTGTAGAATGTTGGGTAGAAGTAGGTTGGGAACATGAAGGAGTTCGCTACCGGGCAAAACGTAACTGTCGGGTTTATAAAAATCCCACCACTATTGATGCTACCAAAACTAAATTAACAATTCAAATTGTGGGGGATGATGGTAAGTGGTATTTTCCCATTGAACAACCGGAGGAAATAATCAATAATATATTGCCTGTAAGTTTACATCAATACTTCTTTTTTGATGGAGAAAGAATAGAAGAAATTGTCCGCTCTGATAAAAAGGCTGAAATTGCTGAAGCCACGGAAATATTTTTAGGTGTTAAGGTAATTGATCTGGCGACAAAACATTTAAAGGAGGCTAAAAAAACTTTAGATAGTGAATTGGCAGCTATTGGAGATGCGGAAACTAAACAATTATTAAAACAGCAAAGTAAACTAGAAAAAGAAATTAGTAAAATTTCCCAAAGACAAACGGAAATAGCTGAAGATTTAGAAAGTCAACAAGTTTTTAAAAAAGATATCAGCGCCAGATTGGTAGAATTAAGTTCAGTTAGGGATTTACAAGAAAGAAGGGAAAGTTTAGAAAATCAAAAACGCAACAATTATGATGAATTAAAAAAAACGAAAGAGAGTTTGAAAAAAGCTATTTCCAAACAGGCATACACATTATTATTAAGTGAGACAACAGTTAAATTCAGACAGATTATTGTTGCTTTTAAACAGCGCGGGCAATTAAAATCTGGTATTTCCAGAGAATTTGTCAGCGAACTGATGAAAAGTGGTAGGTGTATTTGTGGCGCGGAATTAAAAGAAGGAGGCAATGGACATTTTCACGTTAAATCATTGTTGAGAAAAACTGGATCTTCTTCCGTGGAAGAAACTGCAATTAGAATGGGAGCGCAAATAGACGATCTAGAAAAACAAGCTCAATTATTTTTAGAGATGATCAATCGAGAACAACAAAGAATCTATCAGTTAAAGACATCACTTTCTGACATAGAGATGAATTTAGATAGCATTGAGGAGATTTTGAGGAAAGACCCAAATGAAGACATTAGCGGTTTACAAAAGAGACTGGATGAAATAGAAGCAAGAATTGATGATTTAAATCGGGAGCAAGGATCAAACGAAAAAGAAATTTCTCACCTCAATACAGAAATTGATCTTGTAGTCAAACAAATTGCCAAGCAAAAACAAAATGAAGGAAGACAGATTTTGGCACAGCGTCGAATTATTGCTACCCAAGATGCTATTGATATATTAACTGAAGTGAAAAATAGACAAGAAAAACAATTTAGATTGCAATTAGAAAAAAGAGTGCAAGAAATATTCTCAGAAATTTCTGTTACACCATATATTCCCAAAATTAGCGAAAAATATGAACTGACCTTAGTAGAGAACACAACCGGAATAGAAGCTGCTGTTGCAGCATCCACCGGGGAAAATCAAATTCTGAGTTTGTCATTTATCGCCAGCATTATTGATAAAGTAAGGGAATGGAGTGAAAAAAAGAAAATCATGATGGTTCCCGATAGTAGTACCTTCCCCATAGTAATGGACTCACCCTTTGGTAGTTTAGATGCTAACTCTCGTCGTCATATTGCACAAACCATTCCCAAGCTGGCAAATCAGTTAGTAGTGCTGGTGACCAAGACCCAATGGAGAGAGGAAGTTGAGTCCGAGATTATGGAGCGAATTGGTAAGGAATATGTCTTGACCTATTATTCTTCTAAAACCAACTGTGAAGAGGACTTTTTGCAAATAGGTAGGGAGAAGTATTACCTAACTCGTCAAAGTCCTAATGGTTTCGAGTACAGTGAAATTGTAGAAGTAGAAAGGAGTTAATTTTTTTCTGGTTATGGCTGAAACTAGTAGAATTAGAATTGCTGGGGATAAAGCCGATTTTGTCAAGGCTTTGGTTGCTAATGATGGGGCCCAGGGTCCCTTTCAGACCTTTGCTGATGTGATTGCTTTTGCTGCTGCTTTAGGTATTAAATATCAGAAGCGTATTCCATTTGAAGAAATCTCTAAAAGGGATCCTTCTCCCATCAGATTAGATGTTTTTGCAACATCAGGATATGATGTGTTGATCAAATTACTGGCAATTGTAGAAACGGAGAACATTCAACTTTTATCACCTAATAATGACGAAGAAGAAAAACAACGTAATCAAATTTTTGAAGAATATGCTAATGGAGGGTTAGAGATTTTAGAGACTCAAATCAGAGGATCCGTCGATTATACGGAGAGAATTCTATTGTTTTTACAGCGTGAACATCAAACAATTGATGGGGAAGATGGAGAATTTGATCTCTCTAGATTTTTATCCTAGTCTCCCCCATTTGTAATCTAAGTGGGTGATTGGAATTAAATATAAGATGAACGTAGAACGTAGGTTGGGTTGAAGTATGAAACCCAACACCCCCATGGGTTACCCTACCGCTAACCCATCCTACAAATAATTACGCCTCCCTACTTATATGGATGGAAGTCCTACCTCTTGAGCACTAACCCAGTTCCCATCAAAGTCAATAGCACGATCTTCTGTGGTTCTAGCACTTGCTATTGCTTTGCGTAGTTCTGCAATTTCCATCTGGTCTTTGATTTCTCCCAATAGATAAATTAATAATTTTACTGCCAATTCTTTTTTAGACACTTGAACCCGCTTTTTATTCGGATCATATAAAACTCCATACCATAGAGAATTAGGAAACTCCATTTGACTAAAACCACCCTGAAGATCAAATTTTTGCAACTTTTTAAAAATGTTTTCTAATAAGAGACCATTTTTAAAAACTAAAATTCCTAAAGCTTCTGCTAAGGCAACTTGTGCCACAGGACGAAATAAAATATTGCCCTCACCACCAACTTTTTCAAAACTGAATCGCCGTAAAACAGTTGTATCTTCATGATCTAAAATCTTATAACTAGGGAGGGTGGCTAAATGGTCAAATAGCTGTTGAAATTCCCTAATTCCTTCTGCTAACTGGTCAGGGTCTGGACGCATGGGAATCAATCCCTTAATTTGGGTTTGCCAATGGGGAAATTTGTATCCTAAATATTTAGTTGACATATCTTGTAAGGCTTGTAATGTGGTCAATACGGTGGAATTAGCTGCTACTGTGGCGCTGTTCCAGTTAATCCGAGGTTTCCGATTCTCTCTGTGCGCTAACAGGGGATGACTTACTGCTATTTTTCTGGCTACAATTGCAAAACCATTATCTTCATTTAATTGGATCAGTTGACCTTTAGTCAAGGGGGTAGCCATTAAATTCACATGCACAAAAATTGATCTGACTCTCTGTTTGGCTTCTGAGTAGGTTTCTCCACTATTGACTGCACAAATAAATTCAATTCCAATTTTTTCCTGGGGTAATTGTTTGAGATAGTCAATATCAATCCTATATTGGTCTACCAACTCTGACAGATCTATATAACTATCAGTGGGGATTTTATCTCGGTTATATTTTGTTATTCTTCCATTTTCTAACAGTTCTAATAAACCCTGAACTCCCATTAATCTATGTTGACCGTCTAAAGCATAGATATTTACATCTTTTTCTGCTACATTCAATAGACCAATATGACCATTTGCATCTAAAGGGGTAAAATCAGTAGTTGCTTTTTTGGCGCGTCCCTCCCCACCCCATAATTCTGATTTTGCATCATTCGCCCAGGGTTGATTGATTACAACTAGTACTGGTGGAAACTTATGATTTCTATGTATAGTTAGATATTGTAATAATGAAGCTTGACGTGACCAATCTAAAGAACGCTGTTGAATCTGCTCAATACTATCCGCGTCAATTTCAATGTTGTCTGTAACCGGATTATATTTATTTTGCAATATCGGTAGAGTAGAAGCGAACTCAACCTTTTTTGCAAACCATTCCAAAGTAACTGAGCCTAAATAAGCGGTAATATCACCCATTTTCGTTTGTTGAACTATAATTTGAGATGGAAGTTGAGGGGGTTGACCTACTGGGTACTGAGGAAAAATGCTACGGTTATCTTGAGGTATTTTTGCCATGAAGTTAATTTTTTAAAAACTTAATTGGAGATTAGGTTGTCTATTTTGCCAAAATATTACATACTAGTACGAAACTATAGTTGTCAATACTTTCTAGAAATTTCCCTTGTAAAGGTCTGATTTACATTCCCGACCTTGAATTCCCACAGAATTCATCGGTGAATTGATAAGATCATCAGCAATTGTCTTCCCAATTATCCCTCCTAATTACAACAATTATCCCCAATTACAACCATGGTGACATCAGAAAGTAAAACCCCGCCGAATCGAACTGTAGCTGAGCTGGTGGAGAATATTCTAGTTCTTACGAAAGAAATTCAGCAATTATACTGTTTGGACGACATACCCTGGGTGGTTGGTTATTCTGGAGGAAAAGACAGTACGGCAATCTTACAACTGATTTGGAATGCTATTTCTGATTTACCACCAGAAAAAAGAACTAAGACCATTCACGTCATTACCACAGACACAGGCGTAGAGAATCCTTATGTTTCCGCTTGGGTACGTGCTTCTCATGAAAATATCAAAAAAGCTGCCCAAGAACAGCAAGTTCCCATGCAAGCTCACCTTTTACAACCAGAAACAAAGGAGACATATTGGGTGGGTCTAATTGGTAAGGGATATCCTGCTCCCCGTCAAAAATTTCGCTGGTGTACTGAACGCCTAAAAATCAGCCCATCTAACCGTTTTATTCGTGATATGGTTAGGGAAAGTGGAGAAACAATCCTGGTTCTGGGTATTCGCAAGACCGAAAGTAAAAATCGTGCTGCTACCATGAAAAAAATGGAGGCTAAAAGACTGCGCGATCGCCTGAGTCCCAATGGCAATTTACCCAATTCCCTAGTTTACAGTCCCATAGAAGATTGGCGGACTGATGAAGTTTGGCTATATTTGATGCAGTGGAATAATCCTTGGGGACACAGTAACAAGGATTTATTTGTAATGTATAGGCAATCAACGGAAGATAATGAATGTCCATTGGTTGTTGACACATCTACTCCTAGTTGTGGCAGTTCTCGTTTTGGTTGTTGGGTTTGTACCCTAGTTGATCGTGATGTATCCCTGAGTGCAATGATTCAAAATGATCAAGAAAAAGAGTGGATGCAACCAATAGTTGAGTTTAGGAAGGAATTAGATATTGAAAATGACAGAGAAAAAAGGGATTTTCGTCGTATTTGGGGGGAAGTTCAATTATTTGAACGGAACAGAAATGGGGAAATGTCGGTTGAACCCATACCTGGGCCATATACAAAATATTGGCGAGAATACTGGTTAAGAAAATTATTAACAGCACAAAAACAGATGAGAGAGAATGCACCAGAAAATATGGCCAATATCACCCTAATCTCAATGGAGGAACTGAGTGAAATTCGCCGTATTTGGCTGGAAGAAAAACACGAATTTGATGACAGTTTACCCCAAATATATGAACAAGTGACAGGAGAAAAATTTAAAGATTCTCGACCTGGCGCAGATTATAGTCTATTAGGTGGGGATGAGTGGGAGGTTTTAGAACAAATCTGTGCAGGTAACTCTATGGAATTAGAGCTGATGGCAAAGTTACTAGACACAGAAAGACAATTCAAGAAAAAAACCCGCCGAGTAGGAATTTTTGAAACTTTAGAAAAGTGCTTTCAAACCAGTTCCCGTTCCCAACAAGAAGCTATTGACTATGCTCATTTTAAAAGAGATCTACGTCTAGCAGCTAGTGAAGGCAATGTAGCGACAATTCGTCAGGCATTTAAACAATTAGATATACCACGGGTGCAAGAGCAAAATAACACTGAGTATAACACTGAAAATAAGACCGAAGATAAAAAACCCCTAGAGCAACCACTGAGTTTTGCGAGCATGAAATATAGAAAGTATGAATATAAGCAAGAAGAATAGATTCTTAGATTATTAGTTTGCCATCTTGATTTTTGAACTGCTGGAATTATGATTTTTTTAGAACTTGTACTGCAAAACTTTGGTCCTTATGCTGGTAAGCAAGTGATTAATTTGGATACCAGAATCGATCAGAATAACATTCGTCCAATTATTCTTTTGGGGGGGATGAACGGAGGAGGAAAAACCACCCTGATGGATGCTATTCGCTTGGCATTATATGGAGCAAGGGCCCAATGTTCCACCAGGGGAAATTTAAGTTATGGTGACTTTCTCACCCAGTGTGTGAATAACAAAGCTGACCCGATTAATAAAACCAGAATCGAGTTGGTTTTTGAACACATTGAAGATGATAAACCCGTGAGGTATCGGGTAGTGAGAACTTGGGAAAAAAACCCCAGGGATGGTAAAGATTCCCTGGGAATTTTGGGGGATGACGAAACCTGGCCCCAGTCTTTAGCCAATATCTGGGACGAATACATAGAAAATATATTGCCCTTGGGTATTTCTAATTTATTTTTATTTGATGGTGAGCAGGTCAAGGAACTAGCAGAACAGGAAGTTCCTCCTCCCATAGTAGTGGATGCAATTAATGGACTCTTGGGATTGGAGTTAGTAGATAAATTGTCCTTAGATTTGGAAATATTAGTCAATCGCAAAAAAAAGGAAAATGCTGATGATCAGGATTTGGCTAAGTTGGAAGAATTGGAAACCCGTTTGCATAAACAAATGGAGCAAAAAAATTCTCAAAAATCTCAGTTGCAAGACCTAGAGGAGCAGGTAAAAAATTTAAAAGTTAAATATGAGGAAGCCCTAAATAAGTATATATCAGAAGGTGGCAAAATTGCCGGGGAACGCAGTCAACTGGATAGGGAGAGGGAAACTCAGGTTGGCAAGGTGGAAAATCTGCGGAAAACTTTATGCGAATTGGCTGAGGGTGTGTTACCTTTACAGTTAATTAGTAATTTATTATCTCAAGTCCAGATCCAGGGTGAAAAAGAATTAAGACTTCAACAAATACAGTTACAAAATCAAGTGGCTAGAGATATTTTAATTACTAGAGATAAAAGATTGGTTTCCTTCCTCCATCAATTGAATCTAAAACTGGAAACAATCACCAGTATTGAAAATTTCCTGCTTCAGGATATTGATAGTTTATATATGGATTTATCTACTAAATTGTATGATAGTAAAACAGTTAAAGCAAATGTGAAAGCCAATAATGCCAATAATTATGAAGGGTCTTTCTTACATGCAGACGAAGAAACTTTAAGTTCTTTAGATCGTCTGATCTATGGCTTGCCAACAGTCCAAAATAACGCCAAAAACCACCTGCTCGAACTGCGCAATTGTCTAGAATTAATTGTCAGCCTAGATAGGCAAATTCTAGCTGCTGCTCCACCAGAAGCATACATCAAACTACAAAAAATCCGAGAACTGGCTGAAAAAGAATGGAGTCGAGCAAATACCAATTTGGAAATACTCAATCGTCAGTTCATCAATTTAACTACCACCATTGATAAAACCAAACGAGAGTTGAATAGTTATACCGACAAAAATCTTAAATATCAAAGTAATCAACATTTGATTGCTTCAGTCCATAGAGTACAAGAAAATTTGAAGTTGTTTAAAGAAAAACTAACTTTAAGGAAATTAAATAAATTAGAAGAAGAAGTAAAAAACTGTTTTTTGTATTTACTACATAAATCAGATTTGGTCTATAGAGTGGGAATTGATGCTAAAAGTTTCCAACTCTCATTGTATGATCTCCACGGTAAATTAGTCCCTAAACATAGACTATCCGCAGGAGAAAAACAACTCTTGGCGATCGCCTTTTTATGGGGTTTAGCAAAAGTGTCTGGAAAACAACTACCGGTGGCAATTGACACCCCCCTAGGAAGACTAGATTCATCTCATAGAAATAACCTACTGGAAAGATATTTCCCCACAGCAAGCCATCAAGTAATTTTACTATCCACAGATACAGAAATAGCCAGGAAAGAAATAGCAATACTCAGAGAACATCAGGCGATCGCACGAGAATATATTTTAGAGTATGATTCAGGAAAAAGAGAAACAACCATCAAAGAGGGATATTTTTGGTAATTAGGTAAGAGAGTTAATATCATATCAGGTATAAAAATGGAATCACCCATAGAAAGAATTAAACTATCGCAGACGGCCAAGGATCAACTGTTGAAATTAAAACGTGTCACCCGTATAGAACAATGGAATATACTATGTCGGTGGGCGTTTTGTCGTTCTCTAGCTGAAACCAGTCCCCCATCACCCATACCCATACCCCAAGACAGTAATGTAGAGCTGACGTGGAAAGTATTTGGGGGAGAAATAGCAGATATTTTGCTGTTAGCACTAAAACAACGGTGTAATAACGACGGTTTAGGAACAGACTCAGAAACCCTAATCACCCAATTTCGCTTGCACCTACATAGAGGTATAGGATATTTAGCAGGGGATCCAAATATTAAGAGTATTGAAGATTTCATAGATCTGACTAGCAAGAATGTGAAAAGCTAGTAATAATCTAGTTGATCAACCATAACACCAGAGATGATTCAAGAAATCCAAGCACTAAAACAGGCATTTTATAGTCGCAAGATGGGGAGTTTGCTGTTGCTCGGTTTTGCTTCCGGGTTACCACTGTTTCTCACCACTCGCACCCTGCAACTATGGATGAAAGATGCTGATGTAGAGGTTGCCAAAATCACATTATTTAGCCTAGTCAGTCTACCATACTCCTTAAAATTTATTTGGTCTCCCCTAATTGATAGATTTTCTCCATCCTTTTTAGGGGGGAGGAGAGGTTGGTTGTTCCTTACTCAATTGGGGTTAGTGCTAGCAATAGTAATCATGGCATTACAGCAACCAACCCAAAACACCCAAGTGCTAATCACCCTAGCCATTATATCATTTATTATTGCCTTTTTTAGTGCCACCCAAGATATTGCTGGGGATGCCTATAGAACGGAAATTTTAAAGCCCCTAGAATTGGAAACAGGAGCATCTGTATGGGTTTTAGGTTATCGGGTAGCTCTATTTATTGCCTTTTCTTTAGCAGCATGGTTAGCAGGATTTCTGTCATGGAATATGGTATACCTACTCATGGCAGGATTTATGACCGTGGGACTCATTACCACTCTTTTGGCTCCACCAGAAACCCAAGAGAAAAACAACTCACCCAAGACCAACAATAGGTTTTTAAAAACTAAGGATCTTATATTTCTCCTGCTGATTATCACCATAACTGCTGCTTTAGTGGGGGGTGTAATTTCCCAGGTAATCCCCCTGCAAGTCTTTTATTGGATATTAGGTGGACTACTAATAACTTGGGTTCTGGCCTCAATTATCTTGCCCAAACCCCAACTAAATGAACACTCCCAAGACCTGACACCACACACCCTACAAGAAGCAGTCATCTTACCACTACAAATCTTCCTAGAAAAATATGGCATTAGTAAAGCACTAATTATCCTCATCTTCATTATACTCTATAAACTGGGTGATTCCCTCGTAGGAATCACAGCCAACCTATTTGCCAAAGAAATTAACTTTAATAACCAGGAACTAGCAACAGTTTACATTATTGGACTAATAGCCACCACCACAGGGGTCATCCTCGGTGGAATAATAATGTCTAAAATTGGCATCAACCGCGCCCTTTGGATATTTGGCATCCTCCAACTACTCAGCAACCTAGGTTATTATACACTAGCTATTGTTGGCAAAGACTACCCTCTCCTGGCGATCGCTATTATGATCGAAAACAGCAGTGCTGGACTAGTCACCGTAGCTACAGTGGCTTACCTAATGAGCTTATGTAGTCATAACTTTACCACCACACAATTTGCTCTATTTTCTAGCCTTATGGCATTAAGTCGAGACATACTTTCAGCACCTGCAGGGGACTGGGCAAAAGCTACTGGTTGGCCAAATTTCTTTCTGTTATCTATATTAGCAGCTTTACCTGGATTAATACTGTTACCTATAGCCGCCCCTTGGAATAATAAATCGTTAACAGTAAACAGACCAGGACTTGAAAAGGAGGATTTATGGAACCACAAGCAGTAATTATTCTTGGTACAATCGTATTAATAATTACAGGGTTGTTATTGGGTTATGTAGTTTCACAATTAGTTTTAGGATATTTGGGGTTTAGCCTTCTTACCCTGCTAGGAACAGTCAGCCTGGTGTTGATTTTTGGTGCCCTCTACTACGTAATATTTTGGCAATTGCGACGACAGTTACAACCAGCAAATTTTGGTTCTGTCAAACAAGTAGATGAGGAAATAACAGGAAGTTACCTGAAAAACAGACTCATTACCAGACTATCTGGTGATGTAGCTGCTGCGGAAAGATTAATTGAACAGGCCCAACAAAACTATCCAGGAATGCCAGAAAATTGGTACTGTGAAAAAGTCCTTGATGATTTAGATCGGGATCAACATTAAAACCACTCAGATTATTACAGATCATGTCTATTTTTCGTCAGTACATCGCTCCCTTGCTCGTTGTTTTAGTATTTTTAGTTGCCTTGGCTGCTGTCAGTGCGAGGATTTTTCTACCCGCCGATATGGCTGCACCCGCTCCAGTTGGCACAATCGTTCATCATTTATCAGTTTACACCCTAAGTTACAATTTTAACATTTGACTTTGGAATTTCCTTTGCCGGACTATTCTCTTCGTCGAGGTTCTATCCTAGACAAGGCCCTCTTGGTCAAGTTTATCCAGCGTACTTACCAAGAAATTTTTCCCTCCCGAGATTTTTCCCACCTGTCCCGTACTGTGGAGAACTATCTTTCCAATGATACGCCTTTGTGGTGGGTATATAAAAATCAGCAACCGTCTCCAATAGCTTGTTTGTGGGCTGGTAATGCCATAGATCAAGTAACAGGTAGTCGTCATACCCACATATTTCTACTTTATGTAGAACCTACCCACCGTAGACAGGGTATTGCCAAAACCCTCATGCAACACGTGGAAAACTGGGCTAAACAGAAGGGAGACCCACAAATTGGACTCCAGGTGTTCACCACTAATACCCCTGCTCTAGAGCTTTATAAACAGCTAGGTTATCAAACCCAATCCCTCTGGATGATAAAATCACTTGAGGGCTGATTTTTAACTAACTGATAAAGATATTATGTATGACAAAGAGAATGTTAGTCTGCTCGATGATGAAGTAGATCTACAAAGTCCACTAGATAATATAGAACCAATTACCTCGGAATCGGAAATAGTGAAACCCGATCCTGATGTCATGCTAGAACTCTTGCAAGCATCCGATTCTAAACAAAGAATGTTGGCTGCTCGTGCTTTTTGTGATATTTCCGATCCACGATCCATCCCCTACCTAATTAAACTGTTATCTGATTATTGTCCTTTAGTTCGAGTTAGTGCGGCATACGCCCTAGGTCGTAATACTGCTATGGAAGCGGTTGACCCCCTAATTAATCAGCTAAATCTTGATTTAAATGGTTATGTGAGAAAGGGTGTAGTTTGGGCACTAGGTAATTGCCATGATCATCGTTGTTTAAACCCCCTCACGGATGCTTTAAAAACAGATATTCCCGCAGTGCGTTTATGGGCAGCCAGTGCCTTAGCGCAAATGGCAAATATAGGTTATGAGGCTATAATTCGTGCTATACCACCTTTAATAGAAGCCTTAGTTCAAGACCCTACTCCAGGAGTGCGCAGTAACTGCGCCTGGGCCATTGGTCAACTCTGTAAAGAGTTACCTTCTAATATTATTTACGCTACAGCTATAGACGCCTTAATTCAAGCCTTTGCTGAAGACCAGGATTTAGGAGTTAAAGAAGATGCCAAAGCTTCACTATTAGGAGTGGGAGATCCTCGTGGGTTACAACTCATTGAAACCCTAGAACAGGAAGGTTGGTTTTAGAGATTCCCCACCCTGAGGTGGGGATGAATCCAGAACTATTGGGCAATTACAGGGGTATTTACGGAAACATGTTGTATTTCTTTTTCCGCAGTTAAGGTGGGGACTGAGTCCCGCAATCTTTGAGTTAATTGTACTGTGGTTGCATCATAAATTTGGGTGAGCAACTTAGGGTAAAAACCAATACCAATAATGGGGACTAACAAACAGGCAATAATGAATACTTCCCTTGGTTCAGCATCAATTAATGCTTGGTGAGAAACTAACTCGTCGTTTTCTTGACCATAGAATATTTCCCGCAGCATTGACAGCAAATAAATGGGCGTTAAAATCACACCGACTGCCATCAATAATACTACAATCACCTTAAAAGTGGGGTTATAAGCATCGCTAGTAGCAAAGCCCACAAACACCATTAATTCCGCTACAAAGCCACTCATTCCCGGTAAAGCTAAAGAAGCCATAGAACAGGTGGTAAACATAGCGAAAATTTTCTTCATCCGCTTACCAACCCCACCCATTTCATCCAGCATCAGGGTGTGAGTCCGGTCATAAGTAGCACCCACTAAGAAAAACAAACTCGCACCGATTAAACCATGAGAGACCATTTGTAAAACCGCACCACTTAAACCCAGATCAGTAAACGAGGCAATACCTATAGTGACAAAACCCATGTGGGATATGGAAGAATAGGCGATTTTCCGTTTCAGGTTGCGCTGAGCAAAAGAGGTTAAAGCCGCATAAATGATGTTTACCACACCCAAAATGACTAATACAGGAGCAAAATAGGCATGGGCATCAGGTAACATTTGGGCATTCATGCGAATTAGAGCATACCCGCCCATTTTGAGCAAAATACCTGCCAACAACATGTGTACTGGTGCGGTAGCTTCTCCGTGAGCATCTGGTAACCAGGTATGGAGGGGAATGATAGGCAATTTAACCGCATAGGCAATTAAAAAGCCGGCATATAGTAGCAGTTGTAAGTTGAGAGCATAGTCTTTTAAGGCTAGGGATGACATATCAAAAGTAATATTATCACCATAGAACGCCATAGTTAGAGATCCCAGCAGAATAAACAGGGAAGCACCAGCAGTATACAAAATAAACTTAGTTGCTGCGTAATGGCGTTTTTTACCACCCCAGATAGCCAGTAAAAGGTAGACAGGAATCAATTCCAACTCCCACACCAGGAAAAACAACAACATGTCCTGAACTGCAAATACGGCAATTTGGCCACCGTACATAGCTAAAAGTAAAAAGTAAAATAGCCTTGGTTTAAAGGTTACAGGCCATGCAGCTAAAGCAGCCAAAGTTGTAATAAAACCCGTCAAAATAATTAGAGGCATGGATAAGCCATCCACACCCACAGACCACCTCAAATCTATTTGTGGGATCCAGGAATAACTTTCTACCAATTGAAGGTCGGGATTGGAGAAATCATAACCAGTGTAGAAAGCAGCGACAATCAAGGCAAAATCAATCAGACCCACAATTAAGGCAAACCAACGGACTGTTTTACCCTCCTTATCGGGGATGATAGGAATGAGTAGTGACGCAGCTATTGGAAAAAGAATAATCGTCGTCAACCAGGGAAAATTAGGCATATTCATGACAATTTATCTGTAATTAACATGAAGTTGGTACGGGAGCCCCTAATTAGTGACCTTATCCACTCCACGACATTTATATTTTCAGCTTTTAATTCTCTAATAAATGCTCAAAATTATCTTAAAGTTGCCTTAATGGACAATTGGAAACATTTAAAGAGAACAAAAGAAGTGAGGAATTTAGACCAACACCCACATTATTATCATCCATTCCCCCATAAGGACAGGATTTGGATAACAAAGATATAAGATTTTCCTCACTTTTTCCTAATTAAGCCGTAAAATACTTAGCTGTCGGATGATAAGCAATAATTGCAGTTGTAGACTGTTCAGGATACAACTGTTCACTTTCATCCATATACATACCCATCCTATTAGCATCTAATAATTGTAGCTGCTTGTGTTGATCGGAAATGTTGGGACAAGCTGGGTAGCCAAAACTATATCGAGAACCCTGGTAACGTTGAGCTAAAATATCCCGAATATTATCCGGTTCAACATCGCCAAATCCCAGCTCCTGGCGTATTTTAGCGTGAATCCATTCCGCTAATGCCTCAGCAACCTGTACTGCTATCCCGTGAAAGTAGAGATAGTCAGTGTATTTATTCTCAGCAAATAAATTTTGGGCAAACTTTGTTGCTACCTCTCCCACAGTTACCGCTTGCATGGGGAATACATCAATCAATCCTGACTCTTTGGGAGCAAAGAAATCAGCAATACAATATCTTCTCCCGGAGCGTTGGCGAGGAAATTCAAAAGTTGTGGTAATTACAGGATTTTTACTATTAATGTGGGTAGTTTCGTAAATCAATAAACTATTACCTACTGCTTGACAGGGGAAATATCCATAAATTACCTGGGGATGCAATAATTTCTCCTGGATTACACGTTGCTTCCAGTTTTCTAAAAGGGGGTAGACCGTATCAATTAAAAACTCCTGGTGTTCCGCTTGAGACTTTTCTTTGGGTTTGCGAAATTGCCATTGTCCCACTATCAAAGCCTGTAAATCTAAATAGTACAATACTTCCTCTAGAGGAATATCCTGGGGTTGTAAAAATCTACTTCCCCAAAAAGGTGGTTGAGGACGTTCAATATTGGCATTCACGGCTTCAGAACGTCGGGTATCTACTTCCGTGGGTTGCTGTTTTACTTCCTCCTTAATCCGCTCTTGGGGATTAATCTCTGGAAGATCTCCCTTAACCTCATCCAAAAACCCTTGTAAATCATCCCATTTACCCGCTGCTTTTGCTGGCATTAATTTATCCATAAAATTCAAGTCATCAAAAGCATCTTTACCATAGATCACCTTGCCGTGATAAGTGTTTTGACAATCCTGGTTGACAAACTTAGGAGTTAATGCTGCACCTCCCAAAATTACAGGAACCGTAATGCCTTTTTCATTAAAAACCTCTAAATTCTCCTTCATAAATGCGGTGGATTTAACTAATAAACCACTCATGGCAATACAATCAGGTTGGTGCTTTTCATAAGCCTGAATGATATTTTCCACCGGTTGCTTAATCCCCAAATTAATCACCTTATAACCATTATTGGATAAGATGATATCTACCAGATTTTTACCAATATCATGAACATCGCCCTTGACCGTGGCAATCACAAAAATCCCTTTCCCATTACTACCAGCTCCCGACTTTTCCATATATGGTTCCAAATAGGCCACCGCTGCTTTCATGGTTTCTGCTGATTGCAAAACAAAGGGTAGCTGCATTTGGCCAGCACCAAATAATTCACCTACAACCTTCATCCCATCCAACAAGAAAGTGTTGATAATATCTAAGGGGGGATACTGCTCCAAGGCCTTGGCTAATTGCGCCTCCAAACCTATTCTCTCACCATCAATAATATGTAGTTTCAACCGCTCTTCAATGGGCAAACTTTCATCAATTCCCCGATTCTGTTTAGCCTTAACTCCCGCAAATAATCTCGTTAACTCAGCTAAGGGATCATATACACATACATCCCCATTAAACCTGCGCTGATCATATATTAGTTGTTTACACACTTCCTGATGTTGTGGGTCAATTTTCGCCAAGGGCAAAATTTTGCTTGCACTAACAATAGCTGCATCCATCCCAGCTTCCATTGCCTCATGTAAAAACATAGAGTTTAATACAATCCGCGCTGCTGGATTTAAACCAAAGGATATATTAGACACACCCAAAATTACATGACACTCGGGCAATTCTTCCCTGATCCGGCGAATAGACTCTATGGTCGCACTGCCATTTTTCCGATCCTCTTCTATGCCAGTAGAAATCGGTAAAGCTAAAGTGTCAAAAAATATTTCTGATGCAGGTATGCCATACTCAACCGCTTGACGATAAGCGCGCTGGGCAATTTCAAACTTCTTCTGTGCTGTTCTGGCCATTCCCTCCTCATCAATAGTACCAATCACCACACCAGCACCATACTTTTTCCCTAATTCCAACACCTTTAAAAAACGTGGTTCTCCATCTTCATAGTTAGTGGAGTTGAGTAAACACTTACCCCCAGCCACTTTTAAACCCGCTTCCATTTTTTCCCATTCGGTGGAATCCAGCATTAGGGGGAGAGTTACATTATTCACAACCCGGGAAACTAACTCGTGCATATCATGCACCCCGTCTCTCCCCACATAATCAACATTCACATCTAAAATGTGAGCCCCCTCCTTAACTTGACTGCGAGCTATGGAAACTAAACCATCCCAGTCCTCAGCATTGAGCAAATCGCGGCATTTTTTGGAACCACTAGCATTGAGACGCTCACCAACTATTAAAAACGAATTATCCTGTGTGTAATTTTGTGTGGAATAAATTGATGCAGCAGCAGGTTCCAAACTTGGCTGTCTCACCTTTGGTTTTAAATCCTTAGCAATTTCCGCCAATTGTTGAATGTGATCTGGTCGTGTCCCACAGCAACCCCCAATCACTTGGACACCAAGATCTTCAACAAAATGCATCAACGCCATGCGCAGTTCTAAGGGAGTCAGTTTATAGTGAGCTTGACCACCTATATTTTCCGGTAACCCCGCATTGGGAATGCAAGATACAACAAAAGGTGAATGTTCTGATAAATACTTAATGTGTGGTTTCATTAAGTCCGGACCAGTGGCACAGTTTAAACCTAGAATATCAATGGAATATGGTGCTAAAATGGTTAAAACGGCGGCAATTTCTGTGCCAACCAGCATGGTGCCCATACTTTCCATGGTGACGGAAACCATAACCGGTCTTCTTTCACCTTTTTGGCTGAAAACTTCCTCTATGCCATTTAATGCAGCTTTAATCTGTAATACATCTTGGCAAGTTTCTACAATAAATAGGTCTACCCCACCATCAAATAGAGCTGTTACCTGTTCAGCAAAAGCTGATTTCATGGTGTCAAAGTCTATGTGTCCTAAAGTTGGCAGCTTGGTGGTTGGACCTATGGAACCAGCAACAAATCTGGGTTTTTCTGGAGTGGAAAACTCCGCAGCTACACGTTTAGCCAGCTCGGCGGCGGTCTTACTTAGATAATAAGCTTGATCCGCTAAGTCATACTCTGCTAAAACTATGGAGGTGCCACCAAAGGTATCAGTTTCAATTACATCTGCGCCAGCTAGTAAAAAGTCCCGGTGAACTTTGGCCACCGCCTCTGGTTTGGTGTGTATTAGGTATTCATTACACCCCTCGTATTCGGGACCTCCAAAATCCTCAGCGTTTAGGTTCTGAATTTGTAGGTTTGTCCCCATTGCACCATCAAACACTATAACTGGATGTTCAGGACTATGTAAACGTTCAAGAAAGGAATGGGTCATATTTTTAAACGCAGCTCAAGATTTATAGGTTAACTTTTAGTAACATTTTAGTAACATTGGCTTGGAATATGAAGTGGAAATATTTTAGTTCACTTGTTAGTTCATTTGTGCAAAGGTTAATTTGCCACGAACTGATAGTTAGAGGAGCAAAGGATTGGACAACAAGAGTGGGCATTATTTTTTTGATGTTGACAACCCTTATTATAGTAATTTTTACCGGTGTAGCAAGGGAACAGTATAAACAAAACGCCTTGACCAGTTCTGACACATCTCCAGTAATAGTTGTGAATCCATACCCAAAACAATTATTACAAGCAAAAGCAAAAACAACAAAACCACAATCAATACAAATACAAAATTTTTCTCAGTCACTTATCGAAAAAATTAAACAAAAAAAGGTTGTGAAAAAATACGTCACAACTGATAAATTTAGTAAGTACCAACCTAAGTTAGCAGCAGCACAAGTACATCCTAGTAACTATGGAGAAAGATTCAGTCGGGATACCAAGGGTATGGCAGTTAGTAACCAACCAATTATTGTTTTACATGAAACAACATATTCTGCTAGGAGTGCAATCAATTACTTTCAGAACCATAATGTGGATGAAGATATTCAAGCTAGTTATCATGCCATCATTGCCCGGGATGGAACCGTAATTTATTTAGTCCCACCCGATAAAAGAGCATTTGGCGCTGGCAATTCAGTTTTTAAAAATACAGATGGCACAATAGAGACAGTTCAAACTAATCCTAAATTAGCTCCTTCCGTTAATAATTTTGCCTATCATGTTTCTTTAGAAACACCTCCTGACGGTTGGGGAAAAAGAGATATTAGAGAACATAGTGGTTATACACAGGAGCAATACAATTCCCTAGCTTGGTTGATTGCCCAAAGCCAAGTTCCCGATGACAGAATCACTACTCATCGAGCTGTAGATGTGGCTAATGGTAAAGTTGACCCTTTGAGCTTTGATTTTGACAGATTCTTTAAAAAATTGCATTCTTTTCGAAAACTTCACAGTATTGCCCAATCACACTCCTAAATCTTTATGGGTAAACCCTTTCCTGCGATCGCCTGTATAGGTCTTCACAACGTGTCCATCTCCGATTAGGTGATATTTATAGGTTACCAACCCTTCTAAACCCACAGGTCCCCGAGGTGGCATTTGCTGGGTACTAATTCCCACTTCTGCACCAAAACCATAACGAAAACCATCAGCAAATCTAGTGGAACAATTGTGATATACTCCTGCTGCATTGACTAATGCTTGAAAGGTATTAGCTGCTATCAAGTCTTCCGTAACGATCGCCTCGGTGTGCCGTGAACCATATTCACTGATGTGAGCGATAGCCTCTTCTAAAGAATCAACTATTTTAATGGACAAAATCAAATCACTATATTCTGTTTGCCAATCTTTTTCCGTAGCCAATTCAATTTTTGGTAATATATCCAAGGTTCGGTTATCTCCCCTTAGTTCTACATTTTCAGATTCTAAAGCTGATGCAACTTGGGGCAAAAATTCCTGGGCAATACTACTGTGTATTAGTAAGGTTTCAATAGCATTACATGCAGCTGTATATTGGGTTTTGGCATCTACAGTAATATCAATTGCCTTATGAATATCTGCTGCTTTATCCACATACAGATGACAAATTCCATCCGCGTGACCCAATACTGGAATTCGAGTATTTTCTTGCACAAATCTCACAAAAGAATTTGAACCCCTAGGAATGATTAAATCCACATATTTATCTAAATTTAAAAGTTCTAATATTTCTTCTCGGGTGGTTAATAATTGCACCACATCTGGGTTAACATCAGTCTTAGATAAACCTTGTTTAATCGCACTCACTATAGCTTCACAAGAACCTATTGCTTCTTTCCCTCCTTTAAGAATCACCCCATTCCCCGATTTAATTGCCAGGGAAACAATTTGAATAGCAGCTTCTGGTCTAGCTTCAAAAATAACCCCCAGCACACCCAAGGGACAGGTTATACGCTTGAGAATTAATCCCCTGTCAATTTCTCGATGGATTTGAACTTGACCCACTGGATCCTTTAGTTTGACTAGATCTCTTACACCAGCGATCGCTTCTTGTAGTTTATTAGAATCTAAATACAATCGTTTATATAATGATTTACTGATACCCTGAGACATTGCAGTTTGACAGTCAGCTATATTTGCCTGAAGTATTTCTTCTTGAGCAGACTCTAAAGCTAAAGCAATTGTATCAAGAGCATAATCTTTCTGGTTACTGTTTAATAGGGACAAATTAAGAGCAGCTAAGCGGGTTTTTTGGGCAATCTCTTTTAGGGTAGAGGTATGTTGCAAACTAATTTCTAAACTCATAATCACAAAAACCAACTGGTGGTAGTAACTAATAATTTTGGGAGGAGATACATATTGTATACATTTGGGACATGCTTCCAACAACGGATATACAAAAACCTGAGGAGGACGGTTCAATGGTGACATACTCCACACACTCCCTTACAGGTGAGAGTGGGCTTCTCAACGACTCTTCTTCAAGCCAGCATTCTCGGCTTTGTTTGAAAGTATGGTGATGAACTGTCCCCCCATCGTTAATACTTTTAGCCAATCTTGTTTTAGCAAGTCCTTTTATATTTAATTTTTCAACAGCTACTACGTCATACTTTTTGAGTAGATTATTAGCTGTTTTGAATTGGAAATCTTTTCTAGTATCAACAACTTTCTTGTGTAGAATACCCAGTTTTTTAATCGCTTTTTTACGGCGATTAGAACCTCTCTTCCGACGAGAGACACGACGTTGCGCAGATTTTAACTTGCGTTCAGCTTGGCGTAGAAACTTAGGTGCGGCAATTCTTTCATCTTCATGGATGTGACCAGTTAGTACAAGAGTAAGATGGTACTTTTTGCAACTCTTTTTTATCATCAAGCAGTTGGTGGTAATGTAATTGAATTACCACCCATGTAATAGAGAACTAGTAACTAAGATTGACGTACCATTAGGGTGATTTGCAGTTGGAAAATCAGACCGATTTAACAAAAACAGAACCAGCTTCGATTTTAGCCAAATAGGTTCTCAAAGGTTTTTCAGCTGGACCGTTATTTACCTTACCTTTATCACTAAATCTTGCTCCATGACAAGGACAAGCAAATTGATTACTTTTCCATTCCACGGTACAACCTTGATGAGTACAGTTAGGTCTAACTGCTATTAAGTTCTTTGGTTTTTTAGATGTTCCCACCACTAAAACCGCCCCTATAGGGGAATTCTCTACTAGTAGTTGGCCATTTTTATCCAATTGGGCAACACTTCCGATTTTCTGCCAGTCTTTAGCCGCTTTGTTTGGTGCTGGTGATGCTAAGGTATCATCATCTGATGTCAAAGCGGCAAATGCTATAGGTAAAGAACTAGCTAATAAACTTAAACCCACCCACTGGAAAAACTCGCGTCTTTTCATAAATCATCTCCTATGTAACAAATGCCGATAATCAATGCAAAATTTGCACAACAGCCGAGAATTTCTGAGAATTCCGTAACTGAGTATACGAATCCTTCCCGAAATTTGCCCTAGGTTATCAATATCGAAATTGTTACAACCCCTACCAGAGAACTACGATCAGTTGTTTTTCGGTGGGTAGTTGGCACGATTTAAGAACACGGATCCATAATCAACCACATCCTGTTCCCCAAAAACCTATGACAGAAACAGGTAGCGAAAAGCTCAATAAGTTCGAGAAATTAAAAGCTGAAAAGGACGGACTACTAGTCAAACAAGAAATCAGCGAATTTGCTCGTCAGGGTTGGGAAGCCATGGAAGAAAACGACCTCAACCACCGCCTAAAATGGTTGGGTGTGTTTTTTCGTCCAGTGACTCCCGGTAAGTTTATGATGCGAATGCGGATACCTAATGGTATTCTCACTAGCACTCAAATGTGTGTTTTAGCCGAAGTGATACGGCGTTACGATAGGGAAGGTAGCGCGGACATCACTACTAGACAAAATATACAACTTCGTGGCATAGATTTCTCAGATATTCCTGATATCTTTAACAAATTTCACAAAGTTGGGCTGACCAGTATTCAGTCTGGTATGGATAATGTACGTAATATTACTGGTGATCCCCTGGCGGGTTTAGATGCCAACGAGTTGTATGACACCAGAGAATTGGTACAGCAAATACAGGACCTGCTAACTAATGGGGGGGAAGGTAATCCAGAGTTTACCAATCTTCCTCGTAAGTTTAATATTGCAGTGACTGGAGGAAAAGATAATTCCATTCATGCAGAAATCAACGATTTGGCATTTGTACCAGCATTTAAAGAAGGATTTGGTTTTAACGTTTTAGTTGGTGGATTTTTCTCGGGTAAACGCTGTGAAGCTGCTATTCCCTTAAATGTTTGGGTAAAACCAGAAGAAGTAGTTAGCCTATCTAAAGCCATAGTAGAGATATTTCGAGATCACGGGTTACGTTTGAACCGGCAAAAAGCTCGATTAATGTGGTTAATTGATGAATGGGGGTTAGAAAAATTCCGGGACGAAGTGGAAAAACAATGGGGAAAAAGCTTGCAAACCGCAGCGCCCAAAGATGAAATAGATTGGGAAAAACGAGATCACATTGGCGTTTACCCCCAAAAACAACTGGGGTTAAATTATGTGGGATTAAACATTCCCGTGGGGAGACTAAGTGCGGATGACATGTTTGAACTGGCCAGACTAGCAGAAGTTTATGGTAGTGGAGAAATAAGGTTTACGGTTGAGCAGAATGCCATCATTCCCAATATTCACGATTCCGCATTAAACACACTTCTGACCGAACCCATATTGAAAAAATTCAGTGTCAGTCCTGGTTTATTAATGCGATCGGTTGTCTCCTGCACAGGGGCCCAGTTTTGTAATTTTGCCCTCATAGAAACTAAGAAACGAGCCATAGCCATGACAGAGGCTTTGGAAGAGGAATTAATCCTATCAAAGCCCGTACGTATTCACTGGACTGGGTGTCCAAACTCCTGTGGACAACCTCAAGTGGCGGATATTGGACTAATGGGAACCAAAGTGCGAAAAAATGGGCAAACATTGGAAGGTGTTGACATCTACATGGGTGGAAAAGTTGGTAAGGATGCTAGGTTAGGAACCTGTATTCAGAAAAGTGTTGCTTGTGAAGACCTGCAACCGATATTAAAAGATATCCTGCTAAAACAGTTTGGGGCAAAAGTGCGCTAACAAACATCAGCTCAAATCAGACCACAGTCACAAGTAGCAAAGAATTAAAGAGAGTTAAAATGAGCAATATTTCCCGCAGAAAATTTCTGATCACATCTAGTGTAACAGCAGCGACAGCAATAGTAGCACATGGTTGTTCATCTGACAACTCCGGGTCAGGAACAAACTCGTCAACCCAAATTAGTAATACAGCTAAAGTAGAAACCACTAAGGCCAAATTGGGATTTATCGCTCTAACGGATTCAGCTCCCCTAATTATTGGTAAGGAAAAGGGTTTTTTTGCCAAATATGGCATGACAGATGTGGAGGTTAGCAAGCAAAAATCTTGGCCAGTGACTCGTGACAACCTGAAAATTGGTTCATCAGGGGGTGGCATTGACGGTGCACACATTCTCAGTCCTATGCCATACTTGATCACCATTAATGATAAAATACCAATGTACATATTGGCGAGGCTAAATACTAATGGTCAGGCCATTTCTGTGGCTGAAAAATTCAAACAGATAAAACTTGGCTTAGACAACAAAGTCCTTAAGGAAGCAGCAAATCAAGCAAAATCTGCACAAAAACCCATCAAACTTGCCATTACCTTCCCTGGGGGTACCCACGATTTATGGATGCGATATTGGTTAGCTGCTGGTGGGATTAATCCTGACCAAGATGTCATATTAGAACCAGTTCCACCACCACAAATGGTAGCTAATATGAAAGTGGGTACGGTGGATGCTTTTTGTGTGGGTGAACCGTGGAATGCGCAATTGGTCAGTCAAAAATTGGGTTACTCAGCTTTAGTAACCGGAGAATTGTGGAAGGATCATCCAGAAAAAGCCTTCACCATGAGGAAAGATTGGGTTGATCAAAATCCCAATGCAGCACAAGCATTATTAATGGGCGTTTTGGAAGCACAACAATGGTGTGAAAAAGATGAAAATAAAGCAGAAATGTGTGAAATATGTGCTGATAGAAAATACTTTAATGTTGCAGTTGGTGATATTTTAGAACGGTCTAAGGGAAATATTGACTATGGAGACGGTCGCAAGGTAGAAAATTTTCCCTATCGAATGAAATTCTGGGCTGATAATGCTTCCTACCCCTATAAGAGCCATGATATTTGGTTTTTGACCGAGGATATTCGTTGGGGTTATTTACCCCGGGATATGGATGTTAAAGCCATTGTTGACCAGGTAAATCGAGAAGATTTATGGAAAAAAGCGGCCACAGCTTTAGGAGTTCCTGCAGCGGAAATTCCTACCAGTTCATCACGAGGGGTAGAAACATTTTTTGATGGGGTGAAGTTTGACCCAGAAAAACCAGAAGAATATTTAAACAGTTTACCCATTAAAAAGGTCTAGTCCGCGAGCAATTCTCATATGGGGTGCGGGAGTTATGGGAGACACAAAATCACAAGACCAATTTCCACAATAAGGAGCAAGAAGAAGATGGCCGTGGGGGTAACAAATCAGAAAATTAGCACTAAACGACAAAAAGCAATTAAAACAATTAACAAATTTTTAGTGCATAAGGTATTACCACCACTATGTGGATTGGTTATATTTTTGATGTTGTGGCAATTACTCTGTTCCATTCCCGGATTTCAATTACCAGGTCCTTTAGAAACTTTTGTTGAAACCTGGGATCCCTTTATCATTCAGCCATTTTTTGACAATGGTGATAGCGATAAGGGCTTAGGTTGGCAGATTTTGACCAGTTTAGGGAGAGTAGGATTGGGGTTTTCTCTCGCTACCATTGTGGGTGTTTTCCTGGGCATATTAATTGGTGCCAATAGATTTTTATATAATGCGGTAGACCCTATTTTCCAGGTATTAAGAACTATTCCGCCCCTAGCTTGGTTACCTATTTCCTTAGCAGCTTTTCAACAAGCCAATCCTTCGGCGATCTTTGTGATTTTTATCACTTCAATTTGGCCAATTTTAATCAATACAACCGTGGGAGTACAAAATATTCCCCAAGACTATGTCAATGTGGCTCGTGTTTTGCGGTTACGTCAGGCCAAATATTTTTTAAAAATAGTTTTCCCAGCCACGGTTCCCTATATTTTTACCGGACTGAGAATTGGTATTGGGTTATCTTGGTTGGCTATTGTAGCTGCAGAAATGTTGGTAGGTGGTGTGGGTATAGGTTCATTTATTTGGGATGCCTATAATACTACCACGGATACCAATTTGAGCGAAATTATTATTGCCCTAATCTATGTGGGAATAGTGGGACTGATGTTAGATAGAACAGTGGCTTTTATAGCTGAGAAGATTGTACAAAAAGAACAAAAATAACTTTTACCATAATCACCAGGAGACTATGAATACCTTTGTAGAAATTGACCATGTAGATAAAATATTTAACCTCCCTTATGGTGGTAAATATATTGCTTTGAAAAATATTGAGTTAAAGGTTAGTCAAGGAGAATTTATTTCTCTCATCGGTCATTCTGGCTGTGGTAAATCCACTCTATTGAATATTATTGCTGGTCTAGATCAAGCCACTATTGGTGGAGTGACCTTAGAAGGTCGAGAAGTGAGAGAACCTGGTCCAGATAGAATGGTAATTTTTCAAAATTACTCCTTACTTCCCTGGTTAACAGTTGAGGGAAATATTGCTTTAGCAGTAGATGAGGTCCATCAGGATCTATCTCTAGGAGAACGCCAGAAAATCATTGCAGAACATATTGACTTAGTAGGGTTACGTCGTGCTGCTAAAAAACTTCCCGGTCAATTATCTGGGGGGATGAAACAACGAGTGGCCATTGCTCGTGCTTTAGCTACCAGACCAAAATTGTTATTGTTGGATGAACCTTTTGGTGCTTTGGATGCTCTAACCAGGGGTAATTTGCAAGAGCAATTAATGAAAATTTGTAATGAACATAAAATTACCTGTGTGATGGTAACCCATGATGTGGATGAAGCACTATTATTAAGTGACCGAATAGTCATGTTAACCAATGGACCAGAAGCACACATTGGACAAATTTTAGAAGTATCTATTCCCCGTCCTCGCCAAAGATTAGAGGTTGTTGAACATCCCAGTTATTACAATCTGCGGAATCAAATGATCTACTTCCTCAACCAACAAAAACTGGCAAAACAGCGTCAAAAGCAAACCATATCACCAGTTCTTATTTCCACCAATCAACCAGAAAAAGTTCACTTACAAATTGGTTATCTTCCTATCACCCAAGCTGCACCTTTAATCATTGCCCAAGAAAAAGGTTTCTTCGCGGAATGTGGTTTGCAGGTGAACCTAATACCTGAAAAAAATTGGCAAGATATTGCCCAAAGTGTAGCTAGTGGTAAGCTGGATGCTGCTCAAATGGTTGCTGGTATGCCATTAGCTATGACTCTAGGTGCTATGGGAAAAACACCAACCCCTATGGTAACAGCAATGACTCTGTCCCGCAACGGTAGTGCCATTACTTTAAGTGAAGAATTATGGGCAAATGGTGTAAGAAATGCTGCAGATCTAGAAAAAACAGTCAACACTGATCTTGACAAAACTTACACTTTGGGAGTTGTTCATCCAGCATCAATGCAAAATTTGTTATTGCGTTATTGGTTAGCAGCAAGTGGTATTGAACCAGATAAGGATGTCAAATTAATAGTAATTCCACCGGATGAAATGGTTGATTTTATCCAGGAAAGAAAAGTAGATGGTTATTGTGTTAGTGAACCCTGGAATACCTGTGCTGTTGAGCAAAATCTGGGGTTTATTATGTTGCCCACTTCAGATATTTGGCAGGGACATGTAGATAAAATACTAGGAGTTACAGAAGATTGGTCTCAAGAATATCCTCAAACACATTTAGCCTTAGTTAAATCCCTCCTAGCAGCTTGTGAATATTGCGATGATATTCGTAATGAGTCAGAAATTGTCAGTCTAATTTCCCAACCTCAATATATAGGTGATCATCATGTAAATTTACGCTCTGAATTATTAGAAAGTTATCAAAGTAACTATCATCGACATTCCCAAACTTCCCATCAGTTTTATCTGCACCAAGCCAACTATCCCAACCGTCATGAAATGCTCTGGATCCTTACCCAATTAGCTCGGTGGGGTTTTATTGCTTTCCCTAAAAACTGGGTAGAAATAATTGACCGAGTTTGTCGTCCAGATATTTTTGGTGTAGCTGCAAGAGAAGTGGGCATTTTGGATATTGGTAGGGAAGAATCCATTCAGTTATTTGATGGTAAAACATTTAATCCCTCTCAACCCCTAGAATATCTCACAGGTTTAGCCATTAAATCTCGGGTGCGAGTTGAAGAAGCTCTGGTTTAAATAGGGAGGCACAATTATTTATAGGTACCCGTGCGGGCGTTGGGTTTCATACTTCAACCCAACCTACGTTCATCTTATATTTAACTCCACCCACCCACTTAAGACTGAATTAACTAAATTAAAATTAAAGGATGAAAGTCATGACCACATTGAATCTCCCCAAAAATACTCAGCTTCAAGCTTTAGGTAATCCACAGTCTCACCAAAAATCACGGGATTTCCTATTCATTGACGGTGTAAACAAAATTTACCCCACCTCCGAGGGACCATATACTGTTTTAGACAACATTAGTCTCAAAGTCCAAGAGGGAGAATTTATTTGTTTCATTGGACATTCGGGTTGTGGTAAATCCACACTGTTAAATATGATTTCTGGATTCAATCAACCTACCAATGGTGTGGTCTGGTTGCAAGGTCAACCTATTACTGAACCAGGACCAGACCGGATGATGGTTTTTCAAAACTATTGTCTACTTCCCTGGCTAAGTGTTTTTGAAAATGTTTATCTTGCTGTTGATTCTGTATTTCCTAATAAAACCCAGGCTGAAAAACGGTTTATAGTTAGAGAACATTTAGGTATGGTAGGACTCACGGAAGCTGCTCAAAAGAAACCCCATCAAATATCAGGAGGTATGAAACAAAGGGTGGCTATTGCTCGTGCTTTGGCTATTCGTCCTCAGGTTCTGATTTTGGATGAACCTTTTGGCGCTTTGGATGCAATTACTAAGGAAGAATTACAAGAGGAACTACTGCAAATTTGGTCCGATCATCAAGTTACTGTGTTAATGATTACTCATGATATTGACGAAGCTCTTTTTCTAGCTGATAAATTGGTCATGATGACAAATGGACCTGCTGCTAATATTGGTGAAATATTAGATATTCCTTTTTCTCGTCCCCGTCAGCGTCGTCAGATTATGGAAAGTACAGAATATTATCATTTGAGGAACTACGCTCTGGATTTTCTTTATCGTCGTTGTGCTCATATTGAAGAGTAGTTTATCCACCAATATGACCGAATTTATCAAAACACTTTGTCCCTATTGTGGTGTGGGTTGTGGACTAGAAGTCTCTTCCCCTACCCAACATCCAAGTTTCACTACGGATAATACGGGTGATCAAGAAACTGTTAATTGGCGTGTTCGTGGAGATAAATCTCATCCCTCTAGTCAAGGAATGGTATGTGTTAAAGGTGCAACTGTTGCAGAAGCAATATATAAAAATAGATTGCAATATCCCATGTTTCGAGAATCTTTAACACAAGATTTTCGCTTGATTTCCTGGGAGGAGTCCTTCACTATCATTACAAATCATATTCAACAAACTTTAGTTACTCACGGTCCAGAATCTATCTGTATGTATGGTTCTGGACAGTTTCAAACTGAAGATTATTACATTGCCCAAAAATTACTTAAAGGTTGTTTAGGAACTAATAACTTCGATGCTAATTCCCGTCTTTGTATGTCTAGTGCGGTATCTGGATATCTCCAAAGTTTTGGTGCTGATGGCCCTCCTTGCTGTTATGACGATTTGGAATTAACTGACTGCGTTTTTTTAATAGGTACTAATACTGCAGAATGCCACCCCATTATTTTTAACCGGTTATCTAAATATCATAAGAAAAATCCTCACGTGAAAATGGTGGTGGTTGACCCCCGTTCCACCCCCACTGCTAAAACAGCTGATTTACATTTAGCCATTGTTCCAGGTACTGATATTGATTTGTTGAATGGTATTGCCCATCTATTGGTGAAATGGAATTCTTGGGATGTAAATTTTGTGGATAATTATACTAGCAATTTTGCAGATTATATCCAAGTCATTAATTATTATTCTCCGGATCTTGTTACCAGTCGATGTGGTATTTCTTTGGCAGATTTAGAAACCGCTGCTAAATATTGGGGTCAAGCCCAATCTGTGCTTTCTTTATGGTCAATGGGGGTGAACCAATCTTCTGAAGGGACTGCTAAGGTAAGGAGTATTATTGATTTACATCTCCTCACAGGACAGGTGGGAAAACCAGGTGCAGGTCCTTTTTCTTTAACGGGTCAACCTAATGCTATGGGTGGTAGGGAAGCGGGTGGTTTAGCACATTTATTACCCGGATACAGATTAATTAAAAATCCACAACATCGGTTAGAAGTGGAGGAATTTTGGGGTTTAAAACCAGGTACAATTTCACCTATTCCTGGGTTAAATGTGTGGGAAATGATTATGGCTTTAGAGTCTGGTAATGTGCAGCTATTATGGATAGCAGCAACTAATCCAGCTGTAAGTATGCCAGATTTAGAAAGAACTAAAAAAGCATTGTTACAATCCCCTTTTACTATTTATCAGGATGCCTATTATCCCACGGAAACTGCTAACTATGCTCATCTTTTATTACCCGCTGCTCAATGGGGTGAAAAAACTGGGGTGATGACTAATTCGGAACGTCGAATTACCCTATCTTCTGCTTTTAAAAATCCTCCACAATTGGCTAAGTCTGATTGGGAAATCTTCGCTGAAGTTGGTAGGAGGTTGGGTTTTTCACATCAGTTTAATTTTCAGGATTCTAGTGAGGTTTATCGGGAATTTGTCCAATTAACTCGTCATCGTCCCTGTGATATGTCGGGTTTAAGTTATGAGTTTCTAACTGCTAATGGTCCAACTCATTGGCCTTTTTCTCAAGATAATTATCAGGAAGTTAAACGATTATATACAGATTTACGTTTTTATACTCATGATGGCAAGGCTCAGTTTGCAGCATGTTTTTCTCGGGGTTTAGCTGAACCTCCAGACCCTGAATATCCCTTTATTCTCACTTCAGGAAGATTATATGGCCATTGGCATACCCAAACACGCACAGGTAGAATTGATAAGATTTGTCAAATGCACCCTGAGCCTTTTTTGGAAATTCATCCCCGTGATGCGCTCAAGCTACAGCTTGCTGATCATCAGTTGGTGATGGTTCGTTCCCGTCGTGGTGCAGCGGAATTTCCTGCTAAAATCACTTTGACTATCTCCCCTGGTACTGTTTTTGTCCCTATGCATTGGGGTAAACTATGGTCAGAAAATTCTGAAGCTAATGCCCTTACTCATTCTTCGTCTTGTCCAGATTCTTTTCAGCCAGAATTGAAAGCCTGTGCTGTACAGTTAATTCCCATAATTCCCATTCAATCTTAGAGAAAGTGCTATCCAGTGGTAAAATACTGGGTGATTTGTTGACTTGATGGGGTATCGTAAATCCAATGAAAAGGTTTTTTAGGCAACTTAAAACTTTCACCAGTGATGATAATTTCATGCACTTGATTGAAAATATTGTGGTGATAGTTTCTAAGGTTCTTTCTATTTTAATGGTGGTGGTAATCCTTGTGGCCATTGCGGACTTAACAGTTTTTCTGCTTAAAGAGTTATTTGATGCTCCCTATGGCAAGTTTAATACTATTTTGTTTAAGATATTTGGTTTGTTTTTAAATATTCTCATTGCTTTAGAAATTTTAGAAAATATTACGGCCTACCTACAAAAGCATGTTTTTCAAGTAGAATTAGTGATTATTACTTCTTTAATTGCTGTTGCTAGAAAAATCATTATCTTAGACTTGGAAAAAGTGACAGGAATTGATATCATTGGGTTGGGAATTGCCATACTAGCTCTATCTATTAGCTATCTAATTATCCAAAGTCGTCGTAAAAGTTAGTTGAATAACAAGACCTTACCAACTTTTTCGCTCCCTTTACCCCAGAATCTAGTAGGACCCTAATTTGCTGTTATGTCTACCGAGTTTTTTCACTTTGAAGCTGATTTTCTAGCCACCCTTCGTTGTATACCCATGGTAGTCCGTTATAAGCTGGATACATGTGGAATTAAACTAAAATTGGCTCATTGGCATCAGATTAGTCTCTCAGAACGTGATAATCTAGTTACATTACCCTGCTTCACACCAGGGGAAATAGAAAACTACCAAAACTATTTAAGGGAATTAGTTTTTAAATACACAGGAACCTATCCCTCTTTGCTTCCCACGGATCCCCATCCCCCATGGCTAGATTCTACCACTCTACCTAAACAACTTATTGAAAAATTAGAGACCATAGGTGCTACGATCACCCTGGAGCAGTGGCAAGATTTAACTCCGTTACAAAGGTTTGTACTGGTCAAGTTAAGTCTACCCAGTCATGAAAATAAAAATTTTCCTAGAGCAATGGCGGAATTTCATTTGGATCCGCCCACAGGTTCGCTGATAACTAAATGAATAAGCCAACAACCTTCTCATCAACCGCTAAGTAAATGATAGGCAAAAACCCAAGACAGAATGCATTTTTGAGACTGGTGTCTAGTGAGGCGGTTTCTAGTCCAGAATCCCGCTACCCACTGCTTTCCCATCAGGAAATGGTCATGGGACGTGACCCCGGTTGTCAGGTTGTCTTGGACGCTATAACCTATAGAATGGTCTCCCGTCGTCATGCGGTTGTTCGTCCCCTCTCTCCAGAAAGTAAGTTCACCTGGACTCTTTGTGATTTAAACAGCGCTAATGGCACTTTTCTCAATGGACAACTACTGCGGGGACCTCAAGAGCTACAACATGGCGATCGCATTTCTTTGGGTTATGATGGTCCTCAATTTGTCTTTGAATGTGAAACCATACCTGTTTCTAGAAATGTGCCAGTTAACCCAGCTACAGTTATAGTACCAGGAAAGACAACTCAACAACAATCAAAGCATGATGGAGTTAGTTTCACCCAGTTATTTCCTATAATTTCCACAGGTAAGGACTTAACCCGCAAAGCATATCTTATACCAGGAATACTAACAGTTATTTTTGTCGTGTTAATGTTTGCTACTGTAGGTTATCCCCAAGCTAATCAAGTAATTGTCGGTTCTTATATTGGCTCAGCTGCTTATTATTTCGTTTATCAACTTTGTGGCAAACAAAAACCATGGTGGATACTTATGGCCATGGCGCTCAGTACCATGTTGATTTTAGTCAGTCCACTATTAGATTTATTTATATTTGTTTTTCGAGAAATTCTCCCTGGTAGTATATCACCCTCCGGTAGTGACACATTCACAGAATTATTGATCAGAATGTTTTTCGGAGCTGGGTTAATGGAGGAACTACTCAAGGCCCTACCGGTAATAGGCGCCTATTTTTTAGGCAAATCCCTACCATCCCCCTGGAGGGAAAGGATTGGGGTTGGGGAACCACTAGATGGCATTCTCCTGGGGACTGCATCAGCAGTAGGGTTTACTTTATTAGAAACCCTTGGCCAATATGTTCCAGTAATCACCCAAAACATTAGCCAGCAGTCGGGAGTAGGTACTGGTCAACTGATCGGTTTACAGTTACTTATCCCCCGGATTTTGGGTTCCGTAGCTGGACACATGGCCTATAGTGGATATTTGGGCTACTTCATCGGTTTGGCCACCCTCAAACCCCGCATGAGTTGGCAAATACTGGGTGTTGGTTATTTCACCGCCTCCGCTCTCCACGCTCTCTGGAATGCTACCGGTTCCATTAATGCCCTACTATTAGTAATTGTAGGTGTTTTGTCCTATGCTTTTTTGATGGCTGCTATCCTCAAAGCTCGAGCATTATCACCTACGCGATCGCATAATTTTGCCACCCGGTTTCTGGATCTCAAATAAATACTACTCCCCATTTTCTGCTGCTTGGGTAGAAACTGCTTTTAAGGCATAGTCAGCCACTACTAAACAAATCTTTGCCCGTTCTATCTCTGATAATTCAGTCCAATTGCGATTTGATAAGTTGTGGTCTGATTTCTCCTGTGAATCACTTCTCATGGAGTAAGCAATAGGACGTGCCAAAACTAATAGGTCTTCCATATCCCAATTAGGTAACAAAGATTGAACACAACCCACAATCTTCTCACTGGTAGAATGTTCCATATCATAGAAAGTTTTCTTTGCTGCTTCCATAATCTGATCAAGCCAGTGGGAGGGAACAAACGTACCAAAAATATCATTTAGGGTAGTGCGTGGTCTTTCATCACGGTCAGCTTTAGAGTTATAAACCTGAGTCCAGATCTGGTCAAGAGAATTATAGAAATTTTCCCCTTGCTGGTCGAGACTTTCCATCAACAGTGGGTCACAGTGGAGTGGTGCTGCTAGTTTTTGAAAATAATCATCTGCTTGATCAGTTGCGAGATTCCAAGGATAAGTTTCATCTTCCGGTTCTAATATTGCTGTCAACAATTCCCAATCCACGGAGGGAAGGAAAGGTTTCCGATTATCTAAATCACCTGTATTATCAGTCATATTGGGCCTCAAACTTCATCCGCATAATTGGTATTACAGGGAGCTACAGTTAGCAGCTAGGAATTTCCGTAAAAACAACAAAAACAATCTCCCCTAATCATCAAAAATCAGAAACTCCCATGTTTCCCCCTTCGCACTGCCAAACTTTAACTTCATTCCCGATGTTAACACCACCTCCTCCCGTAAAACCCGTTGCCAACCATAATCATTTAAATACCAAGTTGTTCCGTAGGTAGAGCAATCTTGTAAATAGTAAGTAACAACTGGTTGAGAACCATCCAGTACGGTTCTACAAAGTATTTCTGCATGGTGCTTAGAAACATAACCTTGAGGAATCACAAGATCATTATCCTTAGTGCGACCAATGCGAGTCACATCAGAACGCATAGAGCAACTTTGACCCTGGGGGGAAAGTGAGCGCAAAACAGCACTAGACTGGGGAACATTTATTCCAGTACTTAGATCTGGCAATTCTGTAATTCCCTCATCAACACTTTTAATCAACTGACCTGAAAAATCTGGGTGTAGATAGAGAACCGGTAAAGTCCATGCTGGCTGATTAAACTTGTAAATAGCTAATAACTTTTGTCTAGCCACTGCTACAGCTGCATCAATCGCTTCACCCATGCGCAATGCCTGAGTAAAACCCTGAATAAAACTACGACTTTCCTCATCAGCAATTTGGTCACGCATGGCTAAAACTGCGGGCACACCATGACAAATTAAAACTTCTGCCAAACTACTAGTAGGTATTGCTTTATCACGAACTGCTGGTTGGGCACCCCAACAGGCATTGAATACTGCTAGTTTAACTTTACTACGAGCTAACACTTGACCCAGTTCTATGCCATTAAGGGACTGTTCCTCTGTCAAATACAACAACCCGCCATCAGGATTGGGCAAACCATGTCCTGCATAAAAAATCACATTATATGCCTTAGTTTCCAGTTCTTGTATCAACTGCTTTGGTGTGGGTTGTAATAGCTTTTTGACCAAACAGTTTGATATGTAATACCCACCAAGAGAACTGGATTCTAGGAGGATTTTCTCCAGAATGGTAGCCTCTTTTTCCAATTCCAAATTGCCATTGTACCCCAAAACCAACAACACGTTTAAAGAGGAATCTGCTGATAAATTTGCTATTGGTTCAACCTGATTGATAGTCCGACTAAACAAAACCTCTTGGTTGAGGGAAACTGCTGAATGACCCGCTTCCGGTTGCATAATTTCCCATGGTAAACCAATCAAATCAGGTTCACGAACTTCCAATTGCAACCGCAATCTCTTATTGCTCCCCATAGCTAGACCACGACTGCGCTCTAGACTGCTCAGAATTTCTCCATCAAATAGCCAACGCCATAAACTGATCCCTAAAGATTGCATTAACCGATTACTATAGGAACCAGTGGTTTGTCCCATCCCAGACCCAACCAATCCCTTCCCCAGGTGATGGGTGTCTACAAAACCACCAAACATTTGCTGCCATTCTATCCAAATTTCAGCAAGTTGAGGTGGAAAAACACAGTCACGCAAAACGTAACCGCTGGGATAGGGAGCTTTCACTACCCAAACGGCAAAGTTATTCGGTCCACTATTAACTAAACGGGCGATAGATACACTCAGGCAAGACATCGATTTGTTTAATCTCAACGCAACTAGTTATAGATTTCTGCCATTAGAACCTTTCCCCTATACCAAAGTTGATGCGGCTATCACCTCCATCACTTATACCATAGTCAATGCGAATAGGACCCAGTGGTGACTGAATACGCAATCCCAAGCCATAACCATAACCGCTCCCATTCTTATTGAGGATTTCAGCTGCTCTGGTAGCACTGCCCAGATCAGTACCACAATCAAAAAATAGAGACCCACCAACCACCGAGAATATGGGGAAACGATATTCTGCTGACGCTTGGACATAAGTACGTCCCGCTGCTAACTTACCCTCATCGTAACCCCTCACGGAATTACTTCCCCCCAGGCTAAAGGCTTCATAAGGTGGTAAATCACCTAATATTGTACCCCCTTGCAGGTTAAAAGCAAGGGTTTCTGGATTTTTAGATCCCAGAAGTTTTATGGGTACGTATTGACTGTAGTTGGCCTTTACCCTAGACATTAGTATACTACCTTGCCCTATAGGTACAGATTGATCCAGTCCTACACGCAGGTAAGAACCCTTGGTTGGTTGCACTGCATTGTTCCGGCGATCGCTTTGGGCGCTGAGTTGTAATAAGAACAAATCATCTTCACCGGTGGGGGACTGGGTGAGAGGAATGGTTGGGCTGAGTCGATTGCCACTGTCATCAAAAATTGCCCCTTGGGGTCTAATATTACCATTGCCATCGCGACTAGAAATCCTTTGATATTGCAACCCTAGGGAGGCAAACCATTCTGGATTCTCGTATAAATTGGTAGAAAGGGGACGACCAAAAGAAACTCCGCCGCCCAAGCGGGCAATGCGGGGGGTTGCCTGACTATTTACATCAGTAGTATTATCAAGGTTAAAGGTTTTTATGTTGCTGTCTTTACCTTCAAACACCAAAGAAATGGAACGACGGCGGAAAACATTGGTTGTGTAGGAAGTACGATAGGGATCGCCGTCAATCCAAGGATCGCTAAATCGCAAGTCAAATAAGAGTTCTCGTTGTCCAATTTGCAGTTCCGATCCCAGCTTTTGGTTTCTACCTGATAGATTTTGTTCTTGGTAGCTAATGGTACCAAATAATCCACTGGCAGAACTAATACCTCCGCCTACGGCAATGGAACCACTATTGCGCTCAGTCACATTTACTACAACAACAACTTTACTAGGGTCTGTTCCCGGGTTAAGGGAGACATTAATATCATCAAATAAACCGAGTCCAAAAACCCTTTGTAGGTCTTTTTGGACGATATTGCGGTTGAACACTTGACCGGGTTTTAATTGCATTTCCCGCTTGATAATATAGTCTTTTGTTCTTCCCCGAATGGGTCGACCTTTCTCGTCCACATCTTGGCCTTCCTTATTACGAAAAGCAACCTGGACATTTTCTACTATTCCCTCAGCTACTTGTAAGGTGATCACTCCTGTTTCAGAAACTTTGGGAGCTGCTATTAAGTTGGCCAGTACGTAACCTTTGTCTTGATACTCTTTGGTTAATTGCGCGATCCCAGCTCGCAAATCACGTAGGTTAATTACTTTACCATATTGCTGACTAAAGATTTTATCCACGGTATCAGCAGGTATAACAGAAGCCACTCCAGCGCCGGGATTGGCATCTAATTCTACTTTGCTAAGTACGGGATTAAGACTAACTACAAAAGTTATTCTAACACCTGATGGCGTATCTTCTGGAACTGCTTGTACATTAGTAAAAAACCCAATGGCAAAGATTCCGTTAATATCCTCTTGTAATTGTGACCGGGTTGTAGGTTGTCCAGCTTTAGTACGAATAACCTGATAAACTTGGGTTTCTATTTCCGATGGGAGTTGTCCAACCGCTGACTTGACCACCACTTCTGAAATTAATACTCTAGGTTCTGCTGTTTCTGTTGGTTGTTCTGTATTATTAGGATTAGTTGGTTGACCATCAGGTTGATTATTATCTACTGCATTCCCATTGCTATTAGGATCTACTGGTGCTGTTTGGCCAATGAAAGTCTCACCTTTAACACTATATAGATTGCTAGATAATAACTGGCTTGCTTTAGTATTGACTCCATCTAGTAACTGTTGAGATTGACTAGGCGTTTGTCCACTAGCACTCAAGGAACTTTCCAAGCTGGCAGCTATAGCTACCGTTACCAAAAACACAGGAGATAAATGTTTTTTACTCATCTTTTAACCACCACACACAATTTAATTTAGTCATTACTAGCTCTTGTTAAGTTCTGGGTTAACCTAAGGTATAACTTTTAGCAGTCTGGTCAAAACTTCTTGGTAGGCATCTTCCACCTTACCCAAGTCTCGACGAAATCTGTCTTTATCTAGGACGCGATGAATAGGATCTACTTCTGACATATCCCATAAACGACAGGTATCAGGACTAATTTCGTCCGCTAACAACAGTTTATGTTGCTGGTCTAAACCAAATTCGAGTTTGAAGTCCACTAAAGTGATACTACACTGTTGCCATAAATCCTGGAGAAAAGTGTTGATTTGTAATGCTAGATGGATAATTTGCCCTACTTGTTCCTCCGTGGCTAATTTCAGCAACGAAAGGCGCTCCCTGGTCAGCAGGGGATCCCCTAGTTTGTCGTCTTTATAGTAAAATTCCACTAGAGGTCTTTCCAATACTGTGCCTAACTCTATTCCCGTCTGTTGACAAAGACTCCCAGCTGCAATATTTCTCACTACTACTTCCAAGGGCAAAATTTTCAAGGCTTTTACCCTCATTTTTCCAGCACCTGGACTGTCAATAAAATGGTTTTCTATACCCTCCTGTGCCATGCGGAGAAACAATTTACTGGAAATGGTGCAGTTTATACTGCCTTTCCCCTGGATACTACCTCGTTTTTTCGCATTAAATGCGGTTGCATCGTCTTTAAATTCAGCCAATAAAACCTGTGGGTCTTCTGTGGTGTAGATGATTTTGGCTTTACCTTCGTATAGCTTGTTATTAGTGTTAACAGACATGGTGGTAGATTATTTTCCCAGAGCTATGTTTTTGAGCTTAACTATTTTATGATCTGATTTGGTTATACGCCAAATTAACTAAACTAATTAGCCAATCTAACCAATAACTAAAAAAATTTGTCATAATCCTAGTTTAACGTTTAGCATTTTCTTACGAAAAAAATACGCATAAGAGCCTTTGTCCGTCATTTTGTTTGAGAAAGCATGGGATTAATTAAGTATATGGAGAAAAAAATAGTGGACAAAAAAGATGACTTCCTCTATCCCCGTGGTCGCTACTATGGTCATGTACAACCTGAAAATCTGGTTTTTAATGCCAATCTCCAGGAGTTTGCTCAGAGAGTTAGTTATATTTGTAACTTAGAAACCGGTGGTAAACTTCCCCCTGAGGATGCTTATGAACAAATCAAGTCTCTATGGAAACAATTAAAACGCTCTAAGAAACAACTCAGAATAGGTAAAAGTTTCCCACCGGAAAGTGAATCTGATGCTTAATTTAATGTTCTCTGATAGTACTCTTGTAGTTGTCTTACAGCAGCAGACCAACCCATTTGCTCTGCCTTCTTACGGGCATTACTACGCATAGCGGCAATCTCCTGTTTTTCTCTTAACAACTTAATTGTGAGGTCAATAGCTTGTTGAATAGGGGCATTGGGGTCAAAAAGATAACCATCGACACCGTCAGTGACGATGTCGGGAATCCCCCCAGAACGAGCAGCGATTACTGGACAACCCGCAGCCATGGCTTCTAATAATACTAATCCCAGGGTTTCCGTACGGGAGGGAAAAACAAACACATCGGCACTAGCAAAGGCTGAGGCCAATTGTTGACCTTTGAGGTAACCCACAAAATGGGTATTAGTGTGGGCAAAGTGATTTTGTAAATTTTGTCGATGGGGTCCATCCCCCACCAGGGCTAAACGTCCATGGGGAATGGCTTCTAAAATGGGTTTAATTTGTTCGATCTCTTTCTCTGCTGAAAGGCGACCTACATACAATAGCAGAGTACTGTTTGGATGACCTTGGGATAGGTAGGAGCGCATTTCCTGACTGGCTAAATCAGGATGGAAGAGTTCTGTATCTACCCCCGGTTGCCACAAATCCAGCCTTTCTATTCCATGGGCCGCCAACTCCTCAATCATGGCTGTGGAGGTGCACAGATTTAAAGCTGCTTGATTGTGAGTAATCTTGAGTAACTCCCACAGTAGCCCTTCTAGTACGCTTAGTCCATAATGTTGTAAATACTGAGGCAGATGTGTATGATAGGAGGCTACCAAAGGGATTTTGTGCAATTTACTGTGCAAAATACCTGATAGCCCTAAAACTGCTGGATTTACCACATGAATTAGATCGGGAGCAAACTGTTGTAATACATGACCAATAGCAGGACGAGGCAGTGCTAATTTTAACTCTGGATAAAGGGGTAAGGGAAAACCACTAACTCCATACACTTTTGCTCCTTTATATTCTTTAATACCTCCTTCCGGACAAAACACCATAACCTGATGTCCATCTCGTTGCAGATGGTCAACTGTGTGAGATAGACGGGTGACAATGCCATCAACCTTGGGTAAAAAAGTTTCGGTGAATAGGGCAATTTTCATAAAATAGGTGGGGGATACTGTCAGTATTCTCAACATTTATATCTTAATATCATGTATTATAGAATTTTTGGACTCTACCCCCAACCTTGTCCATCCTAGCTTTGTTTTTTTGTGCCTAGTGGCAAGGTGTCAGTTATTTCCTGTGCCAAGAGACCTTGGGCAAAATTTGTTTGTTATCAACTCGCCCTTTATATTTAACAGCAAAGTTTAACAAAGAATCCAGTAGGGAATCTGATAGATAGTGGGGTTGTAAGCCCAAGTCTAATAATTTGGTGTTTTTGGCATTGAAGTAATGTTCTTCCTTCTCAATTCTGGGATTGTCAATGTGATCAATTTCTACGTTTAGTCCCATGGCATAACTGGCTTTTTTCACCATTAAGGCCAAATCACCAACGCTAAACAATTCTGTGAATTGGTTAAACACACGAAATTCCCCAGGTTGGGCGGGATTGACAATGGCCAATTCAATACATCGCACTGTGTCGCGAATGTCTAAAAAGCCCCGAGTTTGTCCACCTTTACCATAAACCGTCAGGGGATGACCCACAGCAGCTTGAATACAAAAGCGATTCAGTGCTGTGCCAAATACCCCATCATAATCAAGGCGGTTAATTAACAGCTCATCTAATCCGGTTTCCTCGGTAATCACACCGTAGACAATGCCCTGATTTAGGTCCGTTGCACGCAAACCCCAAATTCGGCAAGCAAAGTGAATGTTGTGACTGTCATGAACCTTACTTAAATGATACATGGAACCGGGTTGCTTGGGATAGGGTAAGGTGTCTTTACGCCCATTATGTTCAATGGTAATATAGCCTTCCTCAATATCAATATTGGGTGTTCCATATTCACCCATGGTTCCTAATTTCACTAGATGGCAATCGGGAAAGTCTTCTCTCATGATATAGAGCAGATTCAATGTGCCAACTACGTTGTTGACCTGGGTGAGCACAGCATGTTCACGGTCAATCATGGAAAATGGTGCTGAACGCTGTTCACCAAAATGTACTATTGCTTCTGGCTCAAATTCATGCAACGCCTTGTGCAAAAAACCATAGTCGGTAATATCGCCAATAAACAAGTCGATGGATTTACCCGTCAAATCTTGCCACCGCTGGAGACGCTGTTGAATTGGTGCAATTGGGGTTAGAGTCTCAACACCAAGCGTATTATCCCAGTGCCGACGCACCAAACTGTCTAAAATTCCAACTTCATGACCTCTATTAGAAAGGTACAGAGCTGTTGCCCAACCGCAATATCCATCGCCACCAATAACCAGGACTTTCATCTTTACCAGTTTTTACTCGCTGATAGCTAAATCTATCAGATTTTTGTATCCTGCGCTATGAATTCCCCACCCCATTAATTTCCCCAAAATGAACATTGTTAAGAAATGTAACAAAATAGGCGTTAAACTGGTTTGATGGCTTGACAAGAAAAAAAATAAGAGATAAGGTAGTTTACATACCCGGGTAGGACAGTTGAATAGTAATATGCACACAAAGCAGGAAACAAAACAAAAAGTAACGTTGCACTTATCGCCCGAATTACACAGAAAGCTCAAGATTCGCTCAGTTATGGACTCAGAAACGATGTCAGGGTTAGCAGAGCGAGCAATCAGTTTCTATCTAGCTCATTCAGAGGTGATAGCTGAACTGGAAGAGTCAATTTACGGAGGAACCCACAGAGTTTATCCCTGTCCCAGTTGTCTAAGTTCACTAGTTTTAAAGGATGGGGAATTAATAGCCTTGGGTCGCCAACCGGGAATTATTGGACAAGATGACCTGTGTATTGAAAGTCAAACCCATCCCAGGACTGAGGAAGAATTAGTACCTTGCTAGTTAAAAATTATGAATGGATGAGTGGAAACTTTTAACCCTTTCCGTTGTTGTTCTGATAACTATAACTGTAGTGTTTCTATAAGGTCTCAAGTAGGTCGATAGATATGAAAGAAGAGCTAAACATACTTATTCAAGCTCAATACCCTTTAATCTACCTTGTGACCTCCGAGGAAGAACGGGCAGAGCAGGCAATTTATACGATGGCCCAGTCGTTAAAATCCCAACGTCGGGTTTACGTATGGACTGTAACCCATGGTATTGTGGAATACGGACAGGCTAGGAGTACAAACCAGCACAACACCGTGTCACCAGAGGCGGCTATTGAGTGGGCAATTAGACAGAAAGAACCTGGTATATTTATTTTTAAAGATTTACATCCTTTTATTGATGCTCCGGCAACAACTAGATCCCTGCGGGATGCGATCGCCAGTTTTAAAGGTATGCAAAAGAACATTATTTTAATGTCTCCGATGCAACAAGTACCGATAGAGTTGGAGAAAGAGGTTGTTGTTATTGACTTCCAACTGCCAGACATGACCGAGTTAAGTAAAGTTCTCACTGCCCACCAGGAGCAGAATAGGGGGCGGCGTTTAACAACCGAAGCTAGGGAGAAACTACTGAGAGCGGCCTTAGGACTGACCAAGGACGAAGCCGAGAAAGTATATCGAAAGGCCCAGGTAACGAGTGGGAGGCTGACGGAAGATGAAGTTGATATAGTTTTATCAGAAAAGAAACAGCTAATTCGCCGTAATGGCATTTTAGAATACATTGAAGAAGATGAAACTATCGAAGCGGTAGGTGGGTTAGAGGAATTAAAGAAGTGGCTAAAACAGAGGTCCAACGCCTTTACAGAGAGGGCGAGGGAGTATGGATTACCACAACCGAAAGGGATGTTAATTTTAGGAGTTCCTGGCTGCGGGAAGTCACTGATAGCCAAAACCACCTCCAGGTTATGGGGATTGCCAATTTTAAGATTGGACATGGGGAGGGTTTATGATGGCTCCATGGTGGGTCGAAGCGAGGCGAACTTGCGTAATGCTTTAAAAACAGCAGAATCTATTTCCCCAACTATTTTATTCATAGACGAACTGGATAAATCCTTTGCAGGTAGTACGGGGTCTAGCGATTCTGATGGAGGGACATCAAGTAGAATTTTTGGTTCCTTCTTGACCTGGATGCAGGAGAAAAAATCTCCAGTATTTGTTATGGCAACAGCTAACCGAGTAGAAAGGTTGCCAGGAGAGTTTTTAAGAAAAGGTCGCTTTGATGAAATTTTCTTTGTGGACTTACCCACACCGGAAGAACGTCAGGATATCTTTAGGATTCACCTAACCAAAAGAAGAGAGGAAATTGCTAGATTTGACCTAGAGCAACTAGCCAAGATGTCCGATGGTTTTTCCGGTGCTGAAATAGAGCAGGCAATAATTGCAGCCATGTATGAGGCCTTTGCTCAGGATCGGGAGTTCACCCAATTAGATATTATTGCTGCATTGAAGTCTACATTGCCGTTGTCAAGAACGATGCAAGAACAGGTCACAGCCTTAAGGGACTGGGCCAGACAGCGTGCTAGACCAGCAGCATCCTCCGTAGCTGAGTATCAGCGATTGGAGTTTTAAAAGCTTTCCTCTGTAAACCAGAGGGGAAAGGTTAGTCCACGGGCTAACGGGTTACGAGTTAAGCCGCTTCCCAATTAATCCCAGATTAATGCGGCTTTGGTGAAAAAGAAACCGTTGTCGTTTTTCTCATCAATCTTCTTATTGGAGGAAACCCAAATGTCTCATTTTAGCACTCTGCGTACTAAGATTACTGATGCCGAAATTCTCAAAGCTTCCCTAAGCGACCTAGGTATTACTGTAAAAACTGAGGCTGATGTACGTGGTTATAATGGTCAGCGTGTACGTTCGGACATTGTTGCGGTATTAGAAGGCGAGTACGATTTAGGTTGGTCTCGTAATAGCGATGGTTCTTTCGACCTCATTGCTGATTTATGGGGCGTTGCTAAGAAGCACAACCAGACTGAGCTGATTAACTCTATTAACCAAAAATACGCGGTTAACAAAACCCTAGCCGAAGTAAAACAGCGTGGTTTGCAGAATGCTAATGTTAAGTTAGTGTTGCAATAATTAATCAATAATTAATTATCTGCGCGTTCCCAAAGTATAAACGGGTTAACCACAAACTGGTTAGCCCGCTTTCTTACCACTTTTGTGAGTTAATTGAGTTAAATATGGCTGGTAGAAAAATTCTGCAAGAGAATCAATCCTACACCTTTAGGTCTTATTTTGAAATGTGCTATGAAGCTGATGAGATTCTAGCCGAATTAGGATATAACCTGTTAAGGAGACATATTAACTTACCTAAAAGTAATCGTTGTTTAGAAAGACTACAAGAGTTAAAACAAAGGATTGAGGAATATTTAACCTTAGCAAGTTTAAGTAGTGAAACAGCACGGCGAGAAGTTTTAGTAGCTCCTACATTGTTAGAAGTGGCCCGTTATTGTCAGTGTCAGGTCAGAATTGAATACCCACTATTCGTGAATAACTGGTTAAAAGGCAATTTAGATTATTTTCTCAAGGGAAATCTTGGTTTACTCGTGGTTGAGGCTAAAAATGACGATTTGACCAGAGGTTTTACCCAGTTGGCGGTGGAATTAATTGCCATTTCTCAGGTGGAACCAGGCGATGTTTTTTATGGTTGTGTAACCATTGGTGATGCTTGGCGTTTTGGTCGGTTAGAGAAAATGCAGCAACAAATTTTCCAGGATATCTCGTTGTATCGTATTCCAGATGATTTAGAGAGTTTAATGGGGGTCTTGCTGGGAATTGTAGAGTCAAGACCCGTGCTGAACTAGGTAACTAGGTAATCTCTTTCAAGCATCTAATTGCTTCTAATAAACCCCTAGCCTTATTTAAAGTTTCCTCATATTCTTTCTCTGGTTGGGAGTCCGCAACTAGTCCTGCACCCGCTTGAACGCTAACAGTCCCATCCTTTAGTACCATAGTTCTAATAGATATAGCAGTATTTAATTGTCCTTCAAAGTCATAATAGCCATATACTCCTGAATAGACTCCCCTGCGAGTTGGTTCTAACTGGTTAATGATTTGCATAGCCCGAATTTTTGGTGCTCCACTAACTGTCCCTGCGGGGAAACAGGCTTTTAATAAATCCCAAGCGGTTTTATCTTCCGCCAATTTACCTACCACATTACTAACTATGTGCATCACATGGGAATAACGTTCAACAATCATTAGTTCATCCACCTTAACCGTGCCATTTTGGCAAACCCTTCCTAAATCATTACGTCCCAGATCCACCAACATAATGTGTTCAGCAACTTCCTTGGGATCTGCTAATAAATCCGCTGCTAATTCCCCATCCTCCTTGGTGGTTTTACCCCTGGGTCTTGTTCCAGCAAGTGGTCTCACCGTGGCGATTATCCCCCCTTCCTCATCATCTCTGTCTGCTTTGACCATCACCTCTGGACTAGAACCAATGATCTGCCAATCGTCAAAGTTAAAAAATGCCATGTAAGGTGAAGGGTTAATTTGACGTAGGGAACGATATAACTCAAAGGGATTCCCCCGATATTCTGTCCCTAATCTTTGGGAAATTACTACTTGGAAGATATCCCCAGCTCTAATATGCTCCTTTGCTTTTTCCACACTGGCACAAAATTGCTCCCGGGTAAAATTGCTGCTGTACTCTTTAATATCCACCTTGGGTCTATTCTGTGGTGATTTCCAGGTTAATTGGGTGTTTTCCTTCGTTAAGGGTAAAGATAATTTCTCTACCATTTGTTTAATACAATTGCATGCTTTTTGGTAACTCTCTTCCACACCTTCCCTGACATCAGCGTAGGCGATCGCCCAAATTTTGCGTTTTACCTGGTCAAATATTAACAAATGGTCTACTTGCATCCACAGTCCATCAGGAATATAGCGATCATCCTGACTATGTATAGGTACTGTTGGTTCAATCCAATTAATAAGTTCATAACCCCAAAACCCGAATAAACCGCCAATTCCCGAAGGCAACTCCGGTAATTTCACTGGATGATAGGGTGCCAAACAGTCAGCCAAAACCCTAAAGGGGTCGCCCTGAAAAACCTGTCGTCTTCCATCTCGATAGATTTGAGTAGTTTGGTTTCCCCTTGCTTCCAAAATCCAAAGAGGGTCACAACCCAATAAACTATAACGTCCCACCTTTTCCCCACCTTCCACCGACTCCAGCAAAAAGCTATAGGGTTGACCTGCACAAACCTTGTACCAAGCGGAAACAGGGGTATCCAGATCAGCAACCCATTCCTGATAAACCGGGACAAAATTACCCTGTTGAGCTAATTCTATAAATTGCTGAAAATCGGGGAAAATCATAGGTTAAAGTTTTATCTACTTATAAATTCAAATGGGTAACTAGTAAAGACTGTTACATTACCAATTACCCATTATCAACTAGCGCCAACAGATCCTAGGCGTCGTGGGTAGCTTTACCACTAAACTTAAGTGCTGCAGCACTGGGGTTCTCACCAATTCTGCGGGGTACATGGCGTACCATTTCCCGACCCTTATTTACCTTTTCTGGGAACACACCATCTGCGGGGTGAATCAGAGTAGTTTCCCCACTGGGAAGAATCCGGTAAACCTTGTAGTCGGTTATTTTGAACTTGCGGAGTTGGGCACCCAAAGCAATGCCATACTCTTTGCGGGCAATATAAAGCAAGTTCTCGCCTGTGCGCATAGTTGCTGCACCACCGGTGGGCATTTCAAAAACTTGCTCTTTGGGACTTGTCCAGGTAATAGCGTACTTTTCCTCTACTTCTGCTTTTTTAAGTAGTCCGCCAGTACTACCGCCAAATAGGGGGGTTTGTCCAGTTAGAGTTGCCATAGGATTAGGGTTTTCTCTCAACGTTTTTAGGGCATACTAGCACCCTAACTTATCCTATATTACGATTATTTCACACACTGTAACACTTTCTCAAATCTGAGGGGAGGAAAATTTGCAAATCTTTGTGATTGCCGTCATCCAGTAGCTGGGCAAAAAGAACTACCTGGGTGATGATATCCCAGTATTAACCTTGGACTGCTTTTTTTCTATCTTCCCCCGCACAATGGGAATAGTAAAGTGAAATTGGCTTCCCTTATCTTTACCCTCCGACTCAGCCCAAATTCTTCCCCCCCAAGCATTAACTATTTGACGACAAATCGCTAAACCCAATCCCGTTCCTCCAGTAGTTCGCCTTAAAGCTCCCTCCTCTTGATAAAACCGGTCAAATACTATTTCCAACGCATCCGGATCAATGCCTCGACCTGTATCACCTACAGTAACCAACACTTGGTCACTACGATTCTGTTTGGCTTTAATTGTAATCTTTCCCGAGGGGGAAGTGAATTTATAGGCATTATCTATCAATTTGGCTAATACTTCCACTAACCAGTCTCCATCCGCTTTCACCAGGGGTAAATTTATGGGAATCTCACTACTCACCTGGGGTGATTTTTCTTTGTTAGATCTTATACGCATGCGACTTAATGCTAAATCCACACACTCCTTGAGAATTAAAGACTCCGTATGCCATTCCACATTCCCACTTTCCAAATTAGAAAGGGTCAGGAAGTCTTGCACTAGTTTACGCATTCTCTCTGAGTCTGCAAGAGCTGTATTTAACATCACTTGCCGTAAGTCGGCGGGCATATCTGGCTCGGTGGCCAAACTTTCTAAACACACTTGAATCGTAGAAAGGGGAGTTCGCAACTCATGCCCAGTAATAGCAATTAGATTGCTGCGAGTTCGGTCTAAAGCCTCTAGTTGTTTATTTAGCTCTTCTAAGTTAGTAAATGATTCGGCTTGAATTAAAGCTGAACCCACTTGAGTTGCGATCGCCTTGACTAAATCTAGCTCTCCTGGTTGCCAATCGTAGGTAGGAAAATAACAATAGTGTAGTTCCACAATACCCAGCAATCTCCCCTGAAATAATACAGGTTCCATCAACCAAGAACGAATATTAAATTTGTCTGCTATGGAGGACAAGTAAGGAGAATCTTTAACTCGTGGATCCGTTGTCGCATCACCCACACATACTCCTTCCTGTTTATCCACAATTTCTTGAAATAGAGAGTGACGTTGTAAATCCCAGGTTTGTCCTAAAACCGATGATAAACCCTGATCCAAAAATTCATGTTCAATATTTGCCCTCACATCACCAGACTGAGCACGATAAATCAAACAACGACCCGCTGCTAAATGATCTCCCAATTCCTGCGCAGCAACTTGCAAAATTTGTTTTGGATCCAGGGAGCGCCTAATAGCCATACTAATAGAATTAACCAGTCTTTCCTTCCTAGCTTGAACAGTAAGAGAGCGGTAGGCCTTATGTAACTTATACTGACTGGCCTGTAAATAAGTTACTAATCGTCGGACAAAAGGATCCGTATCAATTTCCCTTCCCCCTATCTTCTTTCTCTGACTGGACTTTGTGAATTCTTTAATATTAAACCGTTTACGTACATCAACCACCTTGTCCTTCAAATCAGGACGATAGGCCACAATTCTGCTTAATAATAAATCCGCCGCTTTAATACTAACAGTCCTATCAGCTGTCCAAATACCCTCAAATCTTCTTGAGGTATCCATATCCAGGACAGAACTCGTCTCTGGTACTTGCTGACTTTTAACAACCGATTTAACACTTTCTCGACACACTAAACAGGTAGCATAATTATCTGCAATCACAACCAAATGCCACTCTTTACTTAGAGCATCCTCTGGTGCAAAAGCAACCTTTTCATAAGATCCTGAACTACTAGTAAACCCAGTTTCTAGTGCAGACAATACATATACTTGACTACTACGCTCAGCAAGACGCTCATAGCGATGAGCTTCCTGACGATAAAACCGTTCCCGCTGGAAACTGGCAATAATTAGTGGTTCACCCAAGGTAGTCCCCAAAATCTGGTCTTCCATCGCATGGGAAAGTGCGGTTAGTGAAGCCTTAAAATATAACTGGGGACGTAGGTGAGATAGTGACTGTAGCAAATCACTCAGCACGGAAGTCGAGATGCTCATGAATATTCTTAAACGTCCAATTTAGACCATGAGAAAGCACTTCCCCAGATCCTAATCCAAAAACTGATCAAGTAAGTTTGGTAACTGTTAAATCTTGACAAAACTCAAAAAATTCCCCTCCTCAATCCTAATTAATCAATAACTTAATCAATATTTAAAATAGACTTACTCTCGAGACAATGGTATCTTAACTTTCTACCAATAAGTTGTATTGGGAATACTAACTTAATTTTTCTTTACCCAAATTCCCAATATGGTAACACTCAAAGGTTTTGCTGTTCTTCCTGCTGATACGTTTGCTGCTGGTCCAAAATCCGGTGCTGCTGTCACCAATCCCACCAATGGACGTACTACGCCTTTTTCTGGTCAACCTGTACAAGGCTTTAGCGGGGTGCAATTTGCTCCTAACACCAGTGGGTCCCGATTTTGGTTTTTAGCGGACAATGGTTTTGGTGCTAAAAACAACAGTGCGGACTTCCTCCTGCGCATCTACCAACTAGACCCTAATTTTACTGGGGTTGAAAATGGTAATGCTAAGGTTGGGGTAGAGAACTTCATTCAACTTTCAGATCCTAACCGCCTGATTCCCTTTTCCATTGTGAATCAAAACACTCCTGAACGACAACTCACAGGAGCGGATTTTGACGTAGAATCCTTTGTTATTGATGCTAAAGGGGATATTTGGATAGGTGATGAGTTTGGTACTTACCTGCTACACTTTGACAGCAATGGAGTTTTATTGGATGCGCCCATTAGTACCCCCAATCTGGTCAAACTAAACACTCTCAACGGTCAAAAACCCATTGTTATTGGTCATAGAGGTGCTAGTGGTGAATTACCAGAACATACCATTGAAGCATATAGACTGGCAATTTTAAGAGGTGCTGACTTCATTGAACCAGATTTAGTCTCTACCAAAGATGGGGTCTTAATTGCTCGTCACGAACCCAATTTGATTAATACTACTGATGTAGCCAATCGTCCTGAATTTGCCAGTCGCAAGAAAAAGGTTGTGGTGGATGGAGTAGAAGAAGAAGGCTTCTTTGCTTCTGACTTTACCTTAGCGGAAATTAAAACTCTTAGAGCAGTTATGCCTCAGGGTTACCGTGACCAGGTGTTTAATGGGTTACTGGAAATCCCTACCCTGGGCGACATTATTGATTTAGTCAAGGAAGTAGAAGCACAAACGGGCAAGAAAATTGGTATTTACCCAGAAACTAAACATCCCACCTACCACGACAATCTGGGTTTATCTTTAGAAGAAAAACTAATTGACACCCTTAAAAGCAAGAGCTTTACTGATCCGGCACGCATTTTCATTCAATCCTTTGAAGTTAGTAATCTTCAGGATTTGAATAATAACATCATGCCAGCAAGAGGTGTTAATATTCCCCTAGTGCAGCTAACTGATTCGGGCGTGGCTGATGATGGCACACTTATATATGACAAAGATGCTTACGCCCGTCCCTACGATTTTACTGTCAAGGGAGACACTCGTACCTATGGTGATCTCCTGACTCCAGCAGGTTTAGCGGAAATTGCCAAATACGCGGATGGCATTGGACCATGGAAGCGCCAGATTATTTCTGTTAAAACCGTAGATAAGAACAATGATGGCAAACCAGACGATCTCAACAATGATGGGGTCATCAATGACAGTGACAAGGTAACCTTGCCACCTACCAGTGTGGTTAGCGATGCTCACAAAGTGGGACTGTTAGTTCATCCTTACACCTTCCGCAATGAAAGTCGCTTTTTGGCATCGGACTACAATAACAATCCGGAATTGGAATATCGTCAATTTATCAGTTTGGGTGTAGATGGTTACTTTACCGACTTCCCAGGAACAGGAGATTTGGTGAGAGACCAAATTACCACCAACCAAGTAAGATCCCCCCAAAATCCCACTGTTCTGTCCAAACCTAACTTTGATACTCTCAATGGTCAAAAACCTATTGTCATTGGTCACCGAGGTAGTAGCGGAGAGCGTCCAGAACATACCCTAGCTAGTTATAAATTGGCGATCGCCCAGGGTGCAGATTTCATTGAACCAGACTTGGTTGTCACCAAAGATAATGTTTTAATTGCCCGTCATGAACCGATGTTGGCGGTTGTGAACCTCAACACTGATGGTACAATTAAACTTGTGGGTGGTAAACCAGAAATCAATCTCACAGATACCAGCACAGACGTTCATCTACGTGATAAATTCCAAGATCGCCTCAAAGTCAAAAACTTAGATGGTCGCAACGTGGGTGGGTGGTTCGCAGAAGACTTTACCCTAGCAGAAATCAAAGAACTAAATGCTATTGAGCGTCTTCCTTCTCTCCGTAGTACCGCCTTTGATCAAGATGGGTTGAAGGTTCCCACTCTCAAAGAGGTAATTGACCTGGTGAAACAGGTAGAATTGGAAACTGGACGCAAGATTGGTATTTACCCAGAAACCAAACATCCTACATTCTTCCAGCAGCAAGGTTTTAACACCAGTCAATTATTGGTAAATACCCTCAAAACCCTGAACTTTACTGATGCTAGTCGTGTCTTCATTCAATCCTTTGAAGTTAGTAACCTCAAGGAATTGAAAAACACAATTATGCCTGGTGCGAGTGTTGATATCCCATTAGTGCAATTATTTGGTGGATCCGGTAGACCCTACGATTTTGTGGTCAATGGAGACAGTCGTACCTATAATGACCTTTCTACACCTACTGGGTTAAAAGAAATTGCTCAGTATGCAAAAGGCATAGGACCAAACAAACAGCGCATAGTTCCTATGACCACCGTAGACAATAATAAAGATGGTCAACCGGATGATTTAAATGGAGATGGTCAAATCAGTGATGCAGACCGCACCCTGGGCGCACCAACAACTCTCATTCAGGATGCCCACCAAGCGGGACTACTAGTTCATCTTTACACCCTAAGAAATGATGGGTTTTTCCTTTCTGCTGACTATAAGGGAGATCCAGGAGCAGAAGTACGTAAATTTGTGAATTTAGGAGTAGATGGTTTCTTTACTGATTTCCCCAAAACAGGAACATCCGTAATAGTTAACAACTATCTAGCGGGAACAGGTTACGCCAACCCCAACAATAACTTGAACTCACCCTATTTTGCCGACTCCCCAGTTTACTTCAATCCCAATCAACCCTACTATGGTGATTTAGTTACTGCTAATCTCAACCGTTCCCAGGGATTTGAAGGTATGGCTTTTAGTCCAGACCGTCAAACAGTCTATCCCATGTTGGAAGGTACGGTGGTAGGAGATCCTGCTGGTTCCGTCAGAATCTACAAATTTGATATAGCAACAGAAACTTACACCGGTTTAGTAGGACGTTATCAACTAGCCAGTCCTAGCAATGCTATTGGCGATTTCACACCTATAAATGACAAAGAGTTCTTGGTAATTGAAAGGGACAATAATCAGGGCACTGGCGCAGCGTTTAAAAAGATATTCAAGGTGGATTTTAGTCAGGTCAATGCTCAAGGTTTTGTTCCCAAGGAAGAAGTAGCAAACTTACTGGATATCCAAGACCCCAATGATCTCAATAGTGATGGTAATAAAACCTATAACATGCCATTTCAAACCATTGAAGATGTGGTGGTATGGGATAATAAAACCATTATTGTGGCTAATGATAACAATTATCCTTTCTCCATTGGTCGTCCCCCCCTCATTGACAATAATGAAATCGTTGTGCTAGAGTTGGACAAGCCTCTCGCCCTGGATGCTCGTCTAGGTCTAGCTGCGACCATCGCTGAAAGCTCTCAATTGGTTTTTGGCACTCCCGGTGTTGATAATGTGTCTGTTACACAAGGAACCGATGGCATTAATGATATAATTTTCACTGGTGCTGGAGACGATAAAGTGGATACCCTGGGTGTCACCAACCCCTACGCAGGCAATAATACAGTACACTCAGGTAGCGGAAAAGATATTATAGACGTAAATAATGGCGATCGCATTTTTGGTGGTAGTGGGAATGATGAAATCTTCGCCACGGATGCCAAAGACTATCGCATTTCCGGTGGTGCTGGTAATGATGTATTTTATCTGGGTACTAATGGTCGCGCTTTAGGTGGCGATGGAGAGGATAAATTCTTTGTTACCGAGGGTGGAGGGAATTTAATTTCCGGTGGTGCTGGTGCAGACCAATTCTGGATCACTACCGGTGATATCCCTAGTGTTGACAACAAAAATGTTGCCAATACCATTGTGGACTTCCAGATAGGTACTGACGTTTTAGGTATTAGTGGTCAAGGAAGCAACTTTGGTTTTAATAATCTGACCCTAACCAATAGCGACATTATCATCAATGGGAATAAAGTAGCCACCCTAACCGGAATAAATACTAGCACACTCACTGCCAGTAACTTTGCTTTTGCCTAGGTTTTGGTTAGTTTAACTGAATAAGGGCTTACTCTAGGGTAAGCCTTTACTTGGTTTTAAATAGTTTCTAATCTTTGAAAAACATCTAACTAAGCATCTTCCGAACTCTCAATTTTTTTGCCAGGGGAAGACTCATACAGCGCATCCAAATGCTGACGTGCATCCTCTATATTAATAGAACGCATTACTAAAAGTGGTTCCTTAATTAAATTACCCGAATCATCCAATAACTCCGGATGGGGTATGGACTTGGTTCCATAATAACCAAAACCACTTTGATTACCCCCCATTTTGGGAGGATAAGAACGGTCAAAACTGAACATAATCAGGTTTCTAATTAAATTACTGACAGCAATAAATGCTAAAGCCGTAAAAGCTACAATGTACAGTAGGTGTAACATCAACTTATCCTCCACTAAGATAACAAATTTTAAAGTTTTATATTGTATGTATTGAGCCAGAACGCCATAGACTATAGCTGAAACTGATTGCTGGATAGGCATTCTGGCTTACCTTCGCCCGGGTAGCTACGGCTATAATTCCTTAAACTTTTCTCACCTGTAATTGGCAAAAGTAAGAAAAGTAAAATAGTCTATGTGCTGATATTTTCAAAGGCATTAGCACTAACGTAGCATGGGACACATTATTTTTTTATGAAAACAATGTTAAGATTCTAAACCTGAAATTTTGGTGTTATTTTATTTGACGATAGCGCATCCCTACCCTCCAGCACTCACCTAAAAGTTGATGCCAAGGGGCTAAAGTTGCCATATCTAGTCCAACCTGTTTACCAGTAGCATTAAATAGCATTTTGGATGTATTTACCTCCAGTTGTGCTTGTTTAACTCGGTCAAGTAAATCGGACTGTTCCTCTTCAGTCATAAATGAGATTTTCTCATTTTCCAACAATTGCTGGGAGCGGGCAAACCAATATTCAAAATCCTCTAAAAGTGGTTCTAGGAGTGATTGTAGCAGTTGGGAGGCCGAAAGGTTAGATTCTGGCATATATGAAAAGTATATTTCTAAAGGTCATTCTTATATTAACTCTATTCATAAAACTTTACAATTTGTAAATTTTCTCAAAGAAAAAATAGAACAAGAGAGCTTCCCCCCAGCGGATATTTTGGTAAATTAGGAGAATCAACAGTTACGCCCAATAAGTGGGTGGGTGGAATTAAATATAAGACGAACGTAGGTTGGGTTGAAGCATGAAACCCAACGCCCGCATGGGTTAGGCTTAACCCATCCTACAAGTAATTGTGCCTCCCTACTTAGCTGTAAAGTATCTATTAAGATATTTCTTATCAAAACTAGTTCTGTCAACATTAATTTAAAAGCTACCAACAGCCGATGTCGTCAAATCAAGAAGCTCAAAATTTAGAAAAACCAGCGGAAAAAATTTATTTACCCAAGACTAGCGAATCAGAGATCTTAAAAAAAATTCGCCATACTGCTTCCCATATCATGGCCATGGCAGTACAAAAGCTGTTTCCTAGGGCGCAAGTGACCATAGGTCCCTGGATTGAGAATGGTTTTTACTATGACTTTGATAACCCAGAACCCTTTAGCGATAAAGATTTAAAAGCCATTCAAAAGGAAATGGTGAAGATTATTAACCGTAAATTACCTGTGATACGGGAAGAAGTCAGTCGAGAGGAAGCCAAAAAACGGATTGAAAAAATTCAGGAGCCATATAAATTAGAGATTTTGGCGGATATTAAACAAGAGCCAATCACTATTTATCACTTAGGAGATGAATGGTGGGATTTATGTGCAGGTCCCCATCTGGAAAACACTAAGGATATCAATCCCAAAGCTATTGAACTAGAAAGCGTTGCAGGTGCTTACTGGCGTGGTGATGAAACTAAAGCCCAATTGCAGCGTATTTATGCCACCGCATGGCAAACCCCCGAACAGCTAGGAGAATATAAACGTCGCAAAGAAGAAGCTTTAAGACGTGACCATCGTAAAATTGGTAAAGAATTGGGTTTATTTATTTTCTCTGACCCTGTAGGTCCAGGGTTACCCTTATGGACCCCCAAAGGTACCTTATTGAGAAGCATCTTAGAAGATTTCCTGAAAAAAGAACAGTTAAAAAGGGGTTATTTACCAGTGGTTACCCCCCATATTGCCAGGGTAGATTTATTTAAAACATCGGGACACTGGCAAAAATACAAAGAAGATATGTTTCCCATGATGGCGGAAAATGAAGAATCAAAAGCCCTAGATCAGGGTTTTGTCCTCAAGCCCATGAACTGCCCATTTCATATTCAAATATATAAAAGTGAACTGCGTTCTTACCGAGAATTACCCATGCGATTGGCAGAATTTGGCACAGTTTACCGTTATGAGCAGTCCGGTGAGTTAGGAGGTTTAACCCGAGTGCGAGGTTTTACCGTGGACGATTCCCATTTATTTGTCACACCAGAGCAATTAGATGAAGAGTTTTTAAACGTTGTGGATTTAATCTTGACCGTATTTAGAATGTTACAACTGAAAAATTTTAAAGCGAGATTGAGTTTTAGAGATCCGACCAGTGATAAATACATTGGTGGGGACGAAGTTTGGGATAAAGCAGAGGGAGCAATTCGTCGTGCGGTGCAGCAGTTGGGAATGGATCACTTTGAGGGTATAGGGGAAGCAGCTTTTTATGGTCCAAAACTGGACTTTATCTTCAGCGATGTTTTAGAAAGAGAATGGCAATTGGGAACAGTACAGGTGGACTACAATCTACCGGAAAGGTTTGACCTAGAATATGTAGCAGAGGATGGGTCACGAAAACGCCCAGTTATGATTCACCGAGCTCCCTTTGGTTCCCTAGAAAGACTGATTGGCATTTTAATTGAGGAATATGCAGGGGATTTTCCTCTCTGGTTAGCACCAATACAAATTCGACTCCTACCAGTTGGTGAACAACAAATTGAGTTCACCAAAGAAGTAGCTGGGAAAATGACAGAGCTGGGAATTAGAGCCCAAGCAGACCTAAGTGGCGATCGCCTGGCCAAATTAATCCGCAATGGGGAGAAAGATAAAATACCCGTGATGGCGGTAGTAGGTGCTAAAGAGGTGGAAAGTAATTCTTTGAGTATTCGCACCCGTGCATCTGGTGAACTGGGGGTAATACCCGTCGAAAAAGTTGTGGAGAAAATGCAGGATTCCATAATCAACTATAGCAACTTTTAGGACGGGGGTTGTAAAGGTTCTACTACCTGAGATTTGCCAAGGCGTAAATACTGGGAGAACTTTGGGAGATAACAGTATAAGATTGACGAATATGGGCATTGACAGCCACGGTTTTAGCATCATACATTTGCATAAATACCTTGGGATATAAACCAATGCCAATAATTAATACCAGGAAACAACCTGCTATAAACACTTCCCTAGGTTTGGCATCACTGTAAATTGACTGATTAGGTAAAAGACAATCAGTACCAAAACAGGCGGTTCCTTCGTCTTCCTGATTCTCCACTCCCGCACTAGTGATATCGCATGTCAAAGCTGCATCTTTACCATAAAATACCTGACGTAACATGGAAAGCAGATAAATCGGTGTAAGAATAACACCCACAGCTGCGAGGAAAACTGTCACTGTACAGAAAGTGGATGTATAAACATCACTAGTGGTTACGCCCACAAATACGGAAAGCTCTCCCACAAAACCACTCATTCCCGGTAAAGCTAGAGAAGCCATCGCACCCATGGTAAACAATGCAAATACTACGGGCATAGCTTGACCAACACCGCCCATATCCTTCATTACCATGGTATGAGTACGATCATAAGTAACACCAGCTAAAAAGAAGAGAACGGAGGCAATTAATCCATGGGATAGCATTTGTAGCATTGCTCCATTCATACCCAAATCGGTAAAGGAAGCCAAACCGAGGAGGACAAAACCCATGTGAGAAATGGATGAGAAAGCCAAACGTCGTTTCATATTCGTTTGGGCAAAGGAGTTTAATGCACCATAGATAATATTCACCACGCCCAGGACTGCTATTACTGGTGCAAAATAAATGTGAGCATCCGGTAATAATTCCATGTTAAGGCGAATTAATCCATAACCACCCATTTTGAGCAGCACTCCTGCCAAAATCATTGACACAGGAGAAGATGCTTCACCATGTGCATCTGGTAACCAGGTATGTAGGGGGAAAATTGCTAACTTGACTCCAAAAGCAATAAACAGTCCTGCATACAGCAGTAATTGTAGGGTAAGAGGGTAGTTTTTGGTAGCTAGGTCGCTAACATCAAAACTGAGATTATCTCCACCGTATAAACCCATGGCCAGAGCAGCTATGAGGATAAATATGGAAGCAGCTGCGGTGTATATGATAAACTTTGTAGCAGCGTAACGTCTTCTTTGACCACCCCAAATAGAAACTAATAGATATACGGGAATTAGTTCCACTTCCCACATGATGAAGAATAACAACAAGTCCTTAGCAACAAATACTCCTATTTGTGCTGCATATAACACCAACATCAAGGAGTAAAATAGGCGTGGTCTGCGGTCCACTTGCCAAGCTGAAAACATAGAAAGGGTGGTCACAAACCCTGCCAACAGTACCAAAGGTGCAGAAATACCATCTACTGCTACTGCCCATTTGAGTCCCAGTATGGGCATCCAATTATAACTCTCTACTAGTTGAAAACCTGTATTAAGTGAATTGTAGTGTGTCCAGAAGGCATAACAAATTAATGCAAAATCAGCGATGCCCACACCTAAAGCATACCAACGAACTGTTTTACCGTCCTTATCTGGTATTAGGGGTATCAAGCAAGCTGCTAGTAGGGGGAAGACGATAATCGTCGTCAACCAAGGAAAATTATCCACCATCATGTCAATAGGGAAAAATACTCATTTGTTTGATGATGACATTGTACAAAATTTTGTAACAATGTTTTAACTATTTCCAATAATTTTTTGCGATACCTATCCATAGAAAAATATTACTATCTACTAATCTTATAAGAAAGTTTTAATCTGTTAAACCTAATTGTTGTTCCATTTTTGGTCTTAACCACTTACCAAATTTAGCATAAAGAGCCGGAATTACGAGTAGAGTTAAAGCGGTAGAGGTAAATAAACCACCTAAAACTACAATGGCTAAAGGTTGTAAAATTTCATTACCCGCACCCGATGCGATCGCAAGGGGAAACATCCCTAAAAAAGAAAATAAAGCAATCATTAAAATTAAAGATACGGGAATTGGCATTGATCCTTTTTATCGAATTAATAGCGATCGCTCATAAACATCAAGCAATTTTAAAATTCGAAAGTCAATTACAACGGGGAAGTATTTTTATATTAGAGATGTCCATGTTGAACTTTAATGGTGAATTTATATGCTCTTAACAACTTTCGCTGTTTGGTAAACCCATGTCCCGAGATCTGGTTCAAAAGTGACTCTTGAAGTCGAAAAAAATATGCTACCATACCACCATAATGGGAGAATAGTAGTCCCGACTCGTTGGGTAATAGTTCAAAGTTTTCCGTTGTGTCTCCATGTCCATAATTTCTCATGTTATTGTTAAAGTCCCAGCTACCACTGCCAACCTAGGCCCTGGTTTTGACTGTATTGGTGCGGCACTGCAATTGTACAATGAATTTAAGTTTACCTTAAGTGATTCCAAGTTGTGTATTAAGGTTCACGGTAAGGAAGCAGAAAAGGTTCAAACTGATAGCAGTAATTTAATTTATCAAGCATTTGTTAAGCTGTATGAGCGTATAAATAAAACACCCCCAGGCGTGGAAATTGAGATTAATTTAGGTATTCCCCTAGCCAGGGGTTTAGGTAGTTCGGCCACGGCCATAGTGGGGGGACTAGTGGGGGGTAACATTCTAGCTGATTCACCCCTATCTCCAGAGGAAGTAATCAAATTAGCCATTGAAATGGAGGGTCACCCGGATAACGTTGTTCCTGCCTTTTTGGGGGGATGTCAGCTAGCAGCTACTAGCAGCAGAGGTTGGGAAATTTGTCCAGTGCATTGGCATCCTGAGATTATACCAGTAGTAGCCATCCCCGATTTTGAATTATCAACATCCCAAGCCCGCAAAGTTTTGCCGATAGAAATTAGTCGTGACGATGCAATTTTTAATACTTCCCATTTTGGTTTGTTGTTGCAGGCCCTAGCTAGCAATCAGAAAGAATGGTTACAAGCTGCCTTAAAAGACAAATTGCATCAACCCTACCGTCAATCTCTAATTCCCGGTTATGATGATGTGGAAAGTGCTGTGATAGAAGCTGGTGCTTATGGTATGGTAATTAGTGGAGCAGGTCCAACCTTATTAGCTCTAACAGACAGCGCGCACTCCCCTAAAGTAGTTCAAGCCATGACCCATGCTTGGGCAAAAGTGGGGATAACATGCACAGTGTTACCCCTTCCTATTGATATTAATGGCATAAGCTTTGACTTCTCCCCGCTCTCCCCCACACAAAGACAAAAAAGATGATCTTACCTATCAATACCATTATGAGTTAGGATGATAAGTTAGCATTTCTTTGATGAAATATCGCTATTAAATTGTTGAAATTTTATGGACAAAAGTCCACCAGATAGCAGTAGTATCCTCTCCTAAGTTGGCGAGATTGTCTCCCGCTGTAGGGGGGGACATAAGGAGGTGAATCGTGCTAACACAAGATGTTCGCAACGCTTTGGATGTTGCTGACCTAAATAAACTCAAATATGATTTGAATAGTCTGCAACCTGTAGACGTAGGAGAGTATATTTCAGAATTGCCAGAACAACAAAGGGCGATCGCTTTTAGGTTGTTGAATAAAAATCAGGCCATTGATGTTTTTGAGTACTTACCTACGGATGTGCAGGAGGAATTGATTAATTCCTTACATGATGTTCAGGTGGTACATCTGGTAGAAGAAATGAGTCCTGATGAGAGGGCGTATTTATTTGATGAATTACCTGCAGGGGTGGTTAAAAGACTATTACAACAACTTAGTCCAGAACAAAGACAAGCAACTGCGACAATTCTGGGATATCCCGAAGGTACTGCAGGTAGGGTAATGACCACAGAGTATGTGCGTTTGCGTCAAGGGTTAACAGTGGGGGAAGCATTAAGTAAAATTCGTCTTCAAGATGAGGATAAGGAAACTATTTACTATGCTTATGTGACTGATGACAACCGTAAGTTAGTGAGCGTGGTTTCCTTGCGTCAATTGTTATTTACCTTTCCAGAAGTTTTCATCAGGGATATTGCTAGTTCTCAGGTAGTAAAAGTAACTACTGAAACTTCCCAAGAAGAAGTGGCGCGGATCATGCAGCGTTATGATTTAATAGCCATACCTGTGGTAGATCGGGAGGATAGATTAGTAGGAATTATTACTATTGATGATGTGGTTGATATTTTACAAGAGGAGGCCACGGAGGATATTCAAAAATTGGCAGCGGTAAGTGGCGATGAAGAGGCTTTATCCCCACCCCATTTGACCATTCGCAAACGCTTACCCTGGTTATTAGGTATCATGGCATTGTATATTGGTGCAGCTAGTGCGATCGCTCCCTTTCAGCGGGTAATTGCAGCGGTTCCGGTTTTAGCGGTGATTATGCCCATATTTTCTAATACTGGGGGGACTGTGGGTATTCAGGCTTTAACTGTGACCATTCGGGGTTTAGGTGTAGGGGAGGTGACCACAAAGGATGCTGGGAAAATTTTGCGGAAGGAACTAATAGCGGGTTTGGGAACCGCTTTAGCCTTAGGTTCAACCATGATTCTACTTTCTTTGATTTGGGCAAAACCCGATGAAAAGTGGGTAGCTTTAATTGCTGGTGTGGTAATGGCCACCAACACCATGGTTGCTGTGAGTTTGGGGACTTTATTACCTATGGGATTACAAAGGCTAAAATTAGATCCAGCTTTAATGAGTGGTCCACTGGTGACAACTATGTTGGATACTATTGGTTTTTTAACCTTCTTGAGCATGATTTCCCTTGCTTTGAAAGTATTTAATTTAAGCTATTAGGCAGTATCATTTTCAGTTTAACATGTCAACGCCCGCAAGTAATTGGAATCGTCATCATATTCTTTCTCTAGCTGATTTTACTGTAAATGAATATAATGCTGTTTTACAAACAGCAGCTTCATTTAAAGAAGTGTTATCACGGCGAACTAAAAAAGTCCCAACTTTACAAGGACAAGTGGTAGCCAATCTCTTTTTTGAACCTTCCACTCGCACCAGAAGTAGTTTTGAAATAGCTGCTAAAAGGCTAAGTGCAGATACTCTAAATTTCTCTAGTTCTAGTTCCTCTATGACCAAGGGAGAAACAATTTTAGATACGGCTAAAACCTATTTAGCCATGGGTACAGATATTATGGTAATTCGCCATAAAGAAGCAGGAGTACCACAGGCGATCGCCCGGGAAATGGATCGTTTAGGTGTAAAAGTTAGTGTATTAAATGCTGGTGATGGACAACATGAACATCCCTCCCAAGGACTATTAGATTTATTCACCATTTGTAGTTTAATTGATCCAGAACAACCCAAAATTGCATCTTTAGCAGGTAAAAAGATTGCTATTGTAGGTGACATTTTACACTCACGGGTTGCCCGGTCTAATATTTGGAGTTTGACCACCAGTGGTGCCCAAGTACATCTAGCAGCACCACCCACCTTATTACCCAAATACTTTAGTGAATATGTAGGATCACGGGAAAATTCCCAGAATTTATTCATCCATTGGCAATTAGATCCAGCTTTAGAGGATGCTGACTTTGTCATGACTTTGAGGTTGCAAAAAGAGAGGATGACTGGTAACCTGTTGCCCAGTTTAAGAGAGTATCATCAACTATTTGGCATTACCAGGCAAAGATTAAAAGCTTGTAAATCTCAAGTAAAAGTACTACATCCAGGTCCAGTGAATAGGGGTGTGGAAATCAGTTCAGATTTAATGGACGATCCAAAATTCAGCCTAATTCAAGATCAGGTGACCAGTGGTGTAGCTGTGCGCATGGCACTATTGTATTTTATCGGTGGTGCGAAAGGGTAGAAATAGTAGTACCCCAAATACAAAAATGGTAAGATAGAAAAGGCCAAATCCAAACACAACGACAATGCGTATCTCTTTCAATTGGTTACGGGAACTTGTAGAAATTAAACTAACTCCGGAAGAACTAGCTCATACCCTAACAATGGCGGGGTTTGAGGTAGAGGGTATAGAGGATCGTCGCACTTGGGCGAATGGAGTTGTCGTAGGAAAAGTTCTAAAACGGGAACAGCATCCAAACGCGGATAAATTAAGTGTTTGCACAGTAGATATAGGCGGAGAGGAAACACTTAATATTGTTTGTGGTGCATCAAATGTGTGTGCTGATATTTATGTACCGGTTGCGACCAAGGGGACTTATTTACCCAATATTGATTTAAAAATCAAACCGACCAAGCTCAGAGGTGTACCCTCCAATGGGATGATTTGTTCATTAAAAGAATTGGGTTTACCCACAGAGATAGACGGGATTCATATTTTTAGAGAAGAGGGTTTAACCCTGGGTAGGGAGGTAGGTCCCCTTCTAGGTTTGGACGATGTGATTTTAGATGTCACAGCTACCGCTAATCGTGCAGATGCTTTATCCATGGTAGGGATTGCCAGGGAAATTGCAGCATTAACGGGTGGAAAGCTATCCCTTCCTCAACTAACAGGAGTAGAAATTACCCCCAGCACAGCACAAAAAATCCGGGTGAAAATTTCTGAACAGCACGCTTGTCCTCTATATATTGGTACCCTAATAGAAAATGTGAAAATTGCCCCTTCTCCTGAATGGTTGCAAAGGCGTTTAATTGCTGCGGGTGTACGTCCAATTAACAACATAGTAGATATTACAAACTATGTATTATTAGAAAGAGGACAACCTCTACACGCCTTTGATAAACAAAGATTAGAGCAGGTAGGTCAGGGAACAGATGTAACTATTGGGGTGAGATTTGCTCAAGGTGGAGAAACTCTCCAAACCCTAGATGGACAAACCCGGAACCTATCTACTCAGAACTTATTAATTACTGCTAACAATCAACCTGTAGCTCTAGCAGGAGTTATGGGTGGTGAAGAAACAGAAATTCATCCAGGTACAACCAGTTTATTTTTAGAAGCTGCACTGTTCAACTCAGTGGCTATTCGTCGTTCTTCTCGCAGTGTAGGTTTAAGAAGTGAAGCATCGGGAAGATACGAAAGAGGAGTTAATTGGGCAGAATTAGCAACAGCTTCTGATCGAGCTTTATCTCTCATGCAGGAGTTAGCAGATGCTAAAGTTGTTCATCAAGAAATTGCTGATTACCGTCCTCATAATGCTCTAGGGAATCATCCTATTATTTTGCGATTAGAGAGAATTAATCAAGTGTTAGGTCCCATTGATTTGGGCGTAGAAACGGGAGAGTTAAAAGCAGCAGATGTGGAAAAGATTCTCACAGCTTTAGGATGTGAACTAACTGATAATCAGGATGGTAGTTGGCAAGTAAAAGTGCCATCCTATCGCTATTCCGATTTAGAAAGGGAAATTGATTTAATTGAGGAAATTGCCCGACTTTACGGTTATGATAACTTTGTTGATACTCTACCCGAAAAAACTGAACCAGGTTATTTACCCTTAGACCAGGAACTAGTGCGAAAATTACGCAGTTATTTAAGAGCAGAGGGTTTAACAGAGTTAATGCACTACTCCTTAGTCAAACCCGGTGAAGACAGGCAAATTCTTTTAAATAATCCTTTATTTGCCGAATATTCAGCCCTGAGAACCGATTTAATTTCTGGTTTAATTGATGCTTTTGAATATAATCTACAGCAGGGAAATGGAGCGTTAAATGGTTTTGAAATTGGCACCATTTTCTCCAGAGAAGAAGAAGGACTAGAGGAATCACAAGTCATTGCAGGAATTATGGGAGGTGATACTACCGTCGGTAGATGGTTCAATGGGGGAAAAGAAAATCCCATGACCTGGTTCGCAGCAAAAGGTATTTTAGAAAATGTCTTTCAACAACTGGGACTGGAGGTAGAATTTCAACCGGAAAATCGAGATAGACGTTTACATCCCGGAAGGACAGCTTCCTTATGGTTAGGAGGAGCTAGACTGGGAACCTTTGGACAAGTTCATCCCCAACTCAGACGAGAAAAGAGTTTACCAGATGCAGTTTATGTCTTCCAATTAGATTTGGATACCTTACTCAGTACCCTGGATAATGATGAACTATTGACTCCTAAATTTAAACCCTATTCTACCTACCCCGCAAGCGATCGCGATTTGGCGTTTTTCGCGTCTGTAAAAGTTACGGTTGGGGAGATTGAAAAAGTAATTACTAAAGCTGGTAAGGGGTTGCTAGAGTCTGTAGAGGTTTTTGACGAATACAGAGGTGAAAATGTCCCCATAGGACAAAGAAGTTTAGCTTTTCGGTTAGTTTATCGTGCGGTTGACCACACTTTAACTGATAATGAGGTTGAACCAGTACACCATAAAATTCGAGAATCCCTAGTAGAAAAATTCGGTGTTACTTTAAGGAGTTAAATCCCTAGGGAGCAGGTTAAGCTTCACAACTACAAATATCAGAGGAAAAAGATCATGGCAAAATATATTATGTGGGGTAGTTATTGCGAAGAGGTTTTAACTAAACGGGAACCCTATCGTCAAGCACACCTAGAAGGACTGGCAAAACAAAAGGATGCGGGAATACTAATCACCATAGGTCCCACCAAGGATATTACTAAGGTCTTTGGTATTTATGAAGCTGAGAGCGAAAATGCTGTGAGTCAACTCATAGAAGCTGACCCTTATTGGAAAAATGGTATTTGGACAGAGTATATAGTTAAAGAGTGGATTCAAGCTTTTTAAACCAAATATTCAAAAACTCATGATTCCTAACTAGGAATCGTCGTTCCAAGGCTCGTAATCATCGTTCAATGCTCTTCTAAAATTGCGTCTAAAGGAAGAGCTAGTCAGGTAGAAAATTGGCCACAGAAGACTAAATTTTAGGCGATTCAAAAACCTTTTCCTAAAATGTGTTCTTTTAAAACCAACCCAGAATCGCCAACCGAACCACAAATAAATAGACACACACAGAACTTGAAGTTCAATAATTACCAGTTGCATTTTATAAAATTATTTATTTTATAATTTGTTTGTGGATGAACAATACCACCTCTTTTAACTATTGTCAACATGACTGGGTCAAAATTTTTCAGCAATTTGCTGCAATAACACGTGGCAAAATTTGGTTGATTTATTATAAGGAGTTACCTTCTCTTGAAAAGGAATCCCAACCAAAATAGATACTCTGGATCAGGATAATTAATGTCTTGAGGGGTAGATAAGTAAATTCGTCTTTTACAAGATGTCTCTTGTGGAAGTTCATCAAAACAAGAGTCGTATTTTATAGCGAATCTAGCGAATCTATGGAAGCAAATTAAGCTTAAAAACTACAAATATCAGAGGAAAAAGATCATGGCAAAATATATTATGTGGGGTAGTTATTGCGAAGAGGTTTTAACCAAACGGGAACCCTATCGTCAAGCACACCTAGAGGGACTGGCAAAACAAAAGGATGCGGGAATACTAATTACCATAGGTCCCACCAAGGATATTACTAAGGTCTTTGGTATTTATGAAGCTGAGAGCGAAAATGCTGTGAGTCAACTCATAGAAGCTGACCCTTATTGGAAAAATGGTATTTGGACAGAGTATATAGTTAAAGAGTGGATTCAAGCTTTTTAAACCAAATATTCAAAAACTTTATCGTTTGAGTGCTCTTTTAAAATTGCGCCTAAAGGAGGAGTTGGTCAGGTAAAACACTGGCCACAGAAGACTAAATTTTAGGCGATTGAAAAATCCTTGACTGAAATGTGTTCTTTCAAAACCTAACCAGAATCGCCAAGCGAAAACCAAATAAATAGAGCCAAGTCCAATAATCATTAGTTTCATCTTTTTACATCCCTGACAGCTCTGTACTGGTAATATGGATTCATAGAATCCATATTACCACCTGTTTGAGCCATTGTCAAGAGTAAAAGGACAAAAATTTTAAGAAATTTGCTATGAGAACACAAAGAATCCCAGTCCAACTGGATCCTCAGCAAGATAATCATTGTATAATGGTCTGGTGTATAGCCGAGGCGAGCCATGATACCCACCTAGTAGATACTTGCTGAGGAGGATGTCAATCATACAATTTTGAGGAGCACATAAGTAAATTTGCTGAACTTTTATAAGATGTCTCTTGTGGAAGTTCCTCAAAGGTCAAAATTAATAGGAGACTAGAAGAGCCATATTTTATAACAAATCTATATGCAATTCAGCTAGTATACAGGAGGATTTATGCGTGCAGTGCTAATGGCAGGTGGTTCAGGGACAAGACTACGTCCTCTAACCTGTGATCTACCCAAACCAATGGTTCCCATCTTGAACAGACCAATTGCCGAACATATTATTCATCTTCTTCGAGAAAATGAAATTACGGAAATAATCGCCACATTACACTACTTACCAGACGTAATTCGGGAATATTTTCAAGACGGTAGTGATTTTGGGGTGCAAATTACCTATGCAATTGAAGAAGAACAAGCTCTAGGTACAGCGGGTTGTGTCAAGAACGTAGCTGAACTATTAGACGAAACATTTTTAGTAATAAGCGGTGATAGCATTACAGATTTTGATTTAAAAGCAGCTATTGAGTTTCATAAGCAAAAAAACTCCAAAGCCACTTTAATATTAACCCGTGTTCCCAACCCAATTGAATTTGGAGTGGTAATTACAGATGAGGAAGGTCACATCAGAAGATTTTTAGAAAAACCTTCCACAGGGGAAGTTTTTTCCGACACGGTTAATACGGGCATTTATGTTTTAGAACCAGAAGTTTTAGAATACCTACCAGAAAATACGGAATCTGATTTTTCAAAAGACCTATTTCCCTTGCTATTAGAGAAGAATGAACCCATTTATGGTTATATTGACCGAGGCTACTGGTGTGATGTAGGTCACTTAGACGCCTACAGAGAGGCACAATATGATGCTTTAAGGAGGAAAGTGAAATTAGAGATTGCCTATAGGGAAGTTTCTCCCTCCCTATGGATAGGTCAAAATACTTATATTGACCCCACAGCAAAAATTGAGAGTCCCACTATTATTGGTAATAATTGCCGAATTGGGGCCAGGGTAAAAATTGAAGATGGTACAATAATTGGTGACAACGTGACCATTGGTGCGGATGCGAATTTAAAACGTCCCATAGTCTGGAATGGAGCGATTATTGGGGAAGAAGCAGAACTATCTGCTTGTGTCATTTCCCGTGGTACTAGGGTAGACCGTCGTGCCCATGTAATGGAAGCTGCTATTGTGGGTTCCTTGTCCACGGTAGGAGAAGAGGCACAAATTAATCCAGGGATTCGGGTTTGGCCGAGTAAAAAGATTGAATCTGGTGCTGTTTTAAACATTAATTTAATATGGGGAAACACCGCTCAACGAAACTTATTTGGTCAGCGAGGGGTACAAGGTTTAGCAAACATTGATATTAGTCCAGAATTTGCTGTGAAACTGGGTGTAGCTTATGGTTCCACCTTAAAACCGGGTTCCATAGTCAGCGTTTCCCGTGATCAGCGCACCGTCTCGCGTATGGTCACCCGTTCTCTGATTGCTGGATTAATGTCTGTAGGGGTAGATATTCAAAATCTTGACTCCACTGCAATTCCCATTGCCAGAACCGTAATTCCCAAAATGGCTTTAGTTGGTGGGATTCATGTGCGAGTGCACCCAGACCGTCCCGATTATATCCTGATTGAGTTTATGGATGGTAAAGGAATTAATATTACTAAAGCTCAGGAAAAGAAAATTGAAGGAGCTTATTTTAAAGAGGACATGCGAAGGGCACAAAGTCATGAAATTGGAGATGTGTCCTATCCTAGTCAGGTCATAGATTATTATTGTACAGCTTTTGAAAATCTTTTAAATGTAGAAACTTTACGTAATAGTCGAGCCAAGATTGTTATCGACTATGTTTATGCTATTTCCGGTGCTGTCCTACCCCAACTGCTGGATAAATTTGGTGCGGATGCAGTAGTTTTAAATGCCAGTGTAAATAAAACATCAATGACCATAACAACCAAAGAGGGGCTATTAACTCAATTAGGTCATGTAGTAGAAGCGGTGAAAGCGAACTTTGGTGTACAGGTGTCTGCAAATGGGGAACAACTAATTTTAGTGGATGAGTCTGGTTATCCCGTGCGTGGAGAAATGCTGACAGCATTAATGGTAGAAATGATGTTAACAGCTAATCCTCGAAGTTCCGTAGTTGTACCAGTACATGCTTCGAGTGCAGTGGAACAGGTAGCACGTCGTCATGACGGTAGAGTAATTCGCACCAAAGCCAACCCTACAGCTTTAATGGAAGCTTGTCAAAAAAATTCCCATGTAGTATTAGGCGGTAGTGGCGAAACCGGTTTTATTTTCCCCCAATTACATCCTGGATTTGATTCCATGTTTTGCATCGCCAAATTGATTGAAATGTTAACAATTCAAGAGCGTTCCTTGACTGCTGTGCGGGGAGAGTTACCGCGAGTGATTCACAAGAATTATACCATTCGTTGTCCTTGGATTGCCAAAGGAGCTTTAATGCGTTATCTAGTGGAAACCCATCCCGCACACAACCTAGAATTAATTGATGGAGTAAAAATTTGTCAATCTTATGATGACAGTTGGGTACTAGTATTACCAGATGCTAGTGAACCCTTAGTGCATTTATTTGTTAACAGTAGTGATAAGGAGTGGGCGGACGAAAATATGAGGATTTATCGTTATCGCGTACAAACTTTTGTGGAACGTCAACAGGAACACTACGCAGAAGTTTAAGTGGGTGGATGGAATTAAATATCAGATGAATGTAGGTTGGTTTGAAGTATGAAACCCCACTCCTGCATGGGGTTCGTTTAGCTTATCTAAGGTTTGGTTGGGACAACGGGCAAAACTCTATACCCGTCGTCCTAGCACCTGGGGAAATCTATCAACTAGGGAAGCAGCTGGACTTTTTACGTTCCCGGGGAGAATGGAGCGATTTATCTCCTGCTGAGACCCACCAACAATTACTTAAACATTTTCAGTCTCCACAAACGTTCGAGCGATTGGTAGCGATCGCCCATACCGAACCACCGCGAGGCAATGTTGGGCGCACTAGGACAGGAATTAGGCTACTCAGTTGAGTTATTGCAACGGTTAAGGGAATTGTTGAATCCCTACTCTAGATTTGATTTTGGCAAATTAGGTACCTTGGGTTATGCTCGGGAATGGCAATCTAAATGAGATTAAACCAATTATCATCAAAATAAGTAAAACCCGAAGTAGCACTCTCTCGGATGAACTTTTGTCCGTCATAATAACTGAGATTATGTTACATATACAGCAACTATTTACTGATTTTAGTCAGATTAACACAATTCATCAATCTAAAGTATTGTCACATTCAACAAAAATTTAATATAAGATAAGCAATAGGATTAAATAAACAGTCAATCTTGCCAATATTAATTTATGGCAGATTGGATGATTTTTGAATGGATTATGATGGGGGAAAAAATATTGAATTTAATAATTTGAACTAATTTGAGTTTAGTTGATTGTCACTCTAAGACTTTGTAGTATTTGATAAAATGGTGATAATTATGTCTTCTAGTCTTGATGCCAATAGTACCAATAATATTTATGAAACTTACGATAAACACGAGAGCAAGTTTTTAACCCCCTTTGAACGTAAAACACTGTTAAAAAATTTGCAAACCAATTCCCACCCAGAGTATCGCCGCAGAATTGAAATTATCTTATTAGCTGATATGGGAAAATCCCAATCTCAGATCTGTGAGATTATCGACTGTTCCCAGGAAATGGCCAGATATTGGATGGGTATAGCAGAAGCAGGAATGGCACACAAATGGAAAGAGCGAAAGATAGGGAGACCAAAAACCGTTAATAATCAGTACTTAGAAAGATTGAAAGACCTAGTTAATCATAGTCCTCGCGAATATGGCTATGCTTTTAGCAATTGGACTGCTCAATGGTTAAGTAAACATCTAGCTAAGGAATTGGGTATTACCATTAGCGATCGCCATATTAATCGTTTACTTAAACAAATGGGACTTTCCACTAGAGCTAAAAACCCCTGCGCCATAAAAGATCCAGCAAATCAGGATAAAAGTATTTCAATTTGTGATTTACCATCCAACTTAGAACCTAGTTTTAATTGGTCATTTAGTCTACTTCCAAATCATCAATGATCTCCGGCGAATAATCACTGATAAGAACGTAGGTTGGGTTGAGGAACGAAACCCAACGCCCCCATGGGCATCCTACAAATAATTGTGCCTCCCTACTTATAGGAGTTTAGGAAATGATTTCAGCCCTTTCTCAAGAACATATATCTGCCCAAATTAGTCATATTTTAGGTAAATCCCTGGATCAAAAGGATTTAGAAAATTGTTTGCAAAAATTGGAAATCATTGAACCTATTGTGGGGAAACAATTTTGGCAATCTGAAACCGCCCGCCCAGGAATTTATTTAGTATTATCAGGTCGAGCAAGAATATTAGATAGTAGGAACAATTTAGTTAGCACTTTAACATCGGGAGCATGCTTTGGGGAGTTGACATTATTTCCCGAATATGATTTTGCCAATTATGTTGTTAGAGCTTCCGTAGATTTAAAGATTGGTTATCTTCCCCAGGAAGTAATTAATCAATTGCCTAGTGTTCTAGAGCGTCTGCTACTCCAAGCCAAGAATTGGGATAGCTTTTTAAAAACACACCTAGAAACACCAATCTCTACCACAAGTCAGAATATCATTCAATTTCCTCCAGAGAGGAAACCAGTTAAACCAGCTAAACCAGAACGGAAAAAATCACAAAAATACTTCCCTACTCCCACAGTTACAGTTAGTAATTGGTGGCATAAAATTAGTAAACGATACCCATATTTTGAACAACAAAGTGCTTCCGACTGTGGCGCAGCTTGTTTAGTAATGATTAGCCGTTATTGGGGGAAAAATTTCAGTATTAATCGTCTGCGAGAACTGGCTAATGTTAACCGTTCTGGTGCATCAATGAAAAGTTTAACCAGTGCTGCTGAAAGTATTGGTTTTGCTACCCGTCCAGTAAAAGCTAGTTTAGATAAATTTGCTCAGCAACCATTACCCGCGATCGCCCATTGGGAGGGAAAACATTATATAGTAGTCTATGAGATTAGCAAAAAACAGGTAATTGTAGGAGATCCCGCTATTGGACAACGAACTTTAACAGTTGAGGAATTTAAAGCTGGTTGGACTGGTTATGCACTATTATTAGAACCTACAAAATCTTTTCAAGAGAGCATAGAAGCTAACAGCCCATTTTGGCAGTTATTTGAGTTAGTGAAACCTCACTTTCAGATACTTGTAGAAGTTTTTGTGGCTTCGATTTTAATTCAGATCTTTGGTTTAGTAACACCCTTATTTACCCAACTTTTGTTGGATCGGGTTATAGTTCAGGGTAGCACAATAACCCTAAATACAGTTGGGTTTGGTTTACTAATTTTCGGATTATTTAGAGTAGTGATTAATGGACTTAGACAATATTTATTAGACCACACAGCTAATAAAATTAGCGTAGCATTATTGGTGGGATTTATCAAACATACATTTTTACTACCCTTGTCTTTTTTTGAGTCTCGTTATGTGGGTGACATTGTTTCTCGCGTACAAGAAAACCAAAAAATTCAGCGATTCCTCACGGGGGAAGCCCTATCTATTATTCTAGATTTACTAACGGTATTTATTTATGTAGGCTTGATGTTTTGGTATAGTCCACCTCTAGCATTGTTTGTTTTAGCAATTGTCCCACCATTTGTTTTTCTAGCATTATTTGCCACACCTTTTTTGAGACGTATTAGTCGAGAAGTATTTGGAGCATTAGCCAAAGAGAATAGCTATTTAATTCAGGCTTTAAGTGGCATTTCTTCAATTCGTTCCTTAGCTATAGAACAAACTGTAAGATGGCGCTGGGAAGAATTACTACATAATTTGACCAAGAAAAACTTTGCCGTTCAAATTATTAGTAATAAGTTACAAATAATTAGTGCCACCATTCAATCTTTAGCAACAACAGGCTTACTCTGGTTTGGCGCTTGGTTAGTAATTCAAAATCAGTTGACTATTGGTCAACTAGTAGCCTTTAATATGTTATTAGGCAACATTATCCAGCCTTTTCAAAGGTTAATCGTGTTGTGGAATCAACTTCAAGAAGTTATAGTTTCTACCGAGCGCATTAATGATGTATTAGAAGCAGAAGTAGAAGAAGATTTAGTCATCCAACCTCGGCAAAGTCTATCAAAACTAAGGGGAGAAATTTGCTTTGAAAATGTCACCTTTCGTTATCACAAAGACAGCGATATTAACATTTTAGAAAACATCAACTTTCACATTAAACCTGAACAAACCGTAGCAGTAGTAGGAAGAAGTGGATCTGGTAAGACAACTCTATCCAAACTAATTTTAGGATTATATCCTGCGACAGATGGTAGAATTTTAATAGACAATCAAGATGTGACAAGTATTGCTCTCAAATCCTTACGGTCTCAAATAGGGGTTGTGGACCAGGACACATTTTTATTTGGTGGTACAATTAGAGAAAACATCAGTATTGCCCATCCAGAATCCACCTTAGAAGAAATCATTACCGTGGCACAATTAGCAGGTGCAGATGAATTTATTAAATTTATGCCCATGGGTTACGAAACTCAAATTGGTGAGGGAGGAGGTATGTTATCGGGGGGACAAAGACAACGTTTAGCTATAGCTAGAGCATTATTAGGAAATCCGCGCCTTTTAATATTAGATGAAGCCACCAGTCATCTAGATGCAGAATCTGAAAGAATTATTCAAAAAAACTTGCAGAAAATTCTCAAAGGACGCACTAGTTTAATAATTGCCCATCGTCTATCTACCGTACGTCATGCTGACTTAATTTTAGTATTAGATCGGGGAATTTTAGTCGAGCAAGGTACTCACGAAGAATTGATTGCTAAACGTGGAAATTATTACTATCTTAATCAACAACAGTTATCCGTAGTTAGTTAGTGAACTTGAGGTAAGGGAAATTTATGCCACAATCAACCTATAATTCATCTTCGGCAATTTTGATATCAGAACAACCGCCAATTGCCGAAATTATTACTCAAGAAAATCCCAACCAGATAGAAACTTCAGTTAAAGACTGGTTTTATGGCACGGAAGAATTATTAGATGCTTTACCCAAAGTGTGGACCAGATCAATGCTGTATTTACTAGTTACTTTTACAGCAGTTGCTTTACCATGGATTATGTTCTCTCAAATTGACGAAACGGGGAGTGCTAGTGGTAGAATGGAACCAAAAGGTGCAACTCATAAGTTAGATAGTTCAGTCATGGGTAGTGTGGTTGCAGTTAATGTAAAAGAAGGTGCCAAGGTTAAAGCTGGACAACCTTTGATAGAAATTGACTCTCAATTACTGCGCACACAATTACAAGAAGCTCAAGCAAAATTAGAGGGTTTAGTCAATCGTCAAACCCAAGTAGAATTGTTATATAATCAGGTGTTACTGGCTATTAATATTCAGAAACAACAAAATCAATCCCAATCCCTAGAAAAACTTGCCCAATTAAATCAAGCAAGGGAAAATCTCGATGCTAAACAGAGTGCGTATCAATTGCAAAAATTGGAAAGACTTACACAAGTAGAACAAGTAAAACAGAATATCCAGTCTACCCAAATTGCTTATGGATTAGCTGAAAACCGTTTACGTCGAGATTCCCTAGAAGTTGCTCGCTATAACCAACTGTTAGAAGAAGGGATAATTCCCCAAACCCGATTTGTGGAGATAGAAAAAACAGCAGAAGATAGTCAAAGATTACGACAGGAAGCTAGTTCTAACCTGCAAAGGGCTAGTTTACAACTACGGGAAGAATTAAGCCGATACAACTCGGTTATGAATCAATTAAGGTCGGAAATTCAACAAGCCAAACTCCGGTTACAAGAACAGGAAAGTAGTTACCAAAGTATTATTCAAGCAGGTAAATTAACAGTGTTAAAAAATCAAGAGCAACTCAAAGATTTACAAACACAAATTAGTGGCATAAAATCGGAGATTAGCCAAACTAAAAGTCAAATCAAGTCCCTGCAATTACAATTACAACAACGAACATTGCGATCGCCTGTGGATGGTATAGTCTTCGAGCTACCGATTAAAAAGCCAGGTGCTGTTGTTCAGGTAGGACAAATGGTAGCTCAAATTGCTCCCAAAGATGCCAATTTAATTTTGAAAGCGGAAATACCAAGTCAACAAAGTGGTTTTATTAAAGTAGGAATGCCAGTAAAAATTAAATTTGATGCCTATCCATTCCAGGAGTATGGGGTAACTCAGGGAAGGGTTTTATGGATTTCACCTGATGCAAAGGTTTCACCAAATAGACCCACTTCTGTGGAAACATACCAATTAGAAATTGCCTTAGAAAAACCCTATATCAAATCTGGGGATAAGCCCATTCCCCTAATACCAGGTCAAACAGCTACCGCAGAACTTATTGTCCGTCAACGTCGAGTTATGGATCTGATATTAGATCCATTTAAAAGATTACAGAAAAATGGTTTGGATTTATAAGATTAGAGGAGGAAAAAATCATGTTAGAAAAAATCAATGTTGGTGATCAAGATATTCTGTATCACCTAAAAATATCTTGTCAAATGCCCAACATATTAGATGCGATCGCCAGTAGGAAAATAGTGACACAGACAGCGATGAAAGAAGATATTCAGATAACCACAGCGGAACTACAGCAAGCAGCGGACAATCTGAGATTAGCCAATAACCTAGTCAAAGCAGAAGACACCTGGGCCTGGTTAAAGAGACACTATTTATCCCTAGATAACTTTGAAGAAATTGCCTACACCAACCTACTATCTGCCAAATTAGCTAATCATTTATTTGCAGACCAAGTGGAATCATTTTTTTATGCTCATCAACTGGAATACATTGCAGCAGCAATTTATGAAGTCATATTAGATGATGAAGATTTAGCCCTAGAAATATTTTATGCCCTGCAGGAAGGGGAAATTAGCTTTCATGAAGTAGCTCGTCAATATATTCAAAATCCAGAACTCCGTAGAGCGGGGGGATATCAAGGTATGCGTGAGCGCAAAGATTTCAGACCAGAAATTGCTGCGGCCATTTTTGCTGCTAATCCTCCACAAATCCTCAAACCCATCACCACACCTCAAGGAGTGCGTATCATCATGGTAGAAGAGATTATTCAACCCCAGTTGAATGAACAGATACGTCTGAGAATTATAGGAGATTTATTTACAAATTGGTTAAGACAACAAATAAGTACCCTAGAAATCGAAGTTAATTTAGGAGCTAAATACAATCTACCTCTGTCTCCACTTATCATCACTCAGACTAGTTAAAATGTACTAACATATCCACAGAGTTTCAACCTTCCCATGCGGGGATGGAGAACGTAGGTTGGGTTGAAGTATGAAACCCAACACCCAGATGGGTCTCGTTACTCGACCCATCCTACAAATAATTGTGTCTCCCTACTTAACACCAAAGTTTCAACCTCCCCATCCGGGGATGGAGAAGTTGAGAAACCAACAACCTCAAGTTTAAGAAAGAGCAAAAACCGCATCATTGAAATCATTGTTGGAATATTGGGTAGCGGTAGCGGGTAAATCCTCAAATCCATAGACTCCATTACCATAGGAACGGAGATGGGGAGATTTATCGGGATTAGCTGACCCAAAGCTAAAATAGGCTACAGGTTCCTGTACGAATCTAGGTGCATTATTGAACTCATTATCTACTTCCGTAGCAACAAGGTCTCGCACATGTTTAGGTGCATTGGCAAACCGGTTTACGTCTCCGTTTTCAGCAGCGACGAAATCTTCTACTCCCTGTTGTAAATTGGGGAAGTAAGTTCCACAGTTAGCAATCACAAAAGGAGCATAAAACTTATTACCTTGAAGTGACACACCAGACCCTAATTGTGTAGCGGTGCTGGGAATATCGCTATTACCTGCTTGTACTATGAAGTCCTTGACTCTAGCAGTGGTGAGAGCATGAAACGCATAATCCCTGTCTCCTGGTTTTACGATCCCGCTACCGGTATTAATTCCTCCGTCAGCATCCACAACCTCGTATAGTCCAAATAAGTGGTTAAAATTGGACTTTGTTCCATTTTGGACACCGGTAACTTCATTAGACATGGATAGTCTATTTGTGTCTAAAGACAGATTTCCTCCCCCATTGGTACTGAAAACCAAACCCGTGGATATATTAACGTTGGGTGCGTAATTAGTAATGGGGGTGAGGGTGCGATCGTCATTGGTAATTGTTCCTGTGACTACACTGGTGGTGTCAATGTTGTAACCAGTGCCAGGAGCCAAAGTTAACTCCACTGTTTCATCCCCTTCTACTGTGGTGTCAGCTATGGGGTCAATAGTAACTGTAGCGGTGGATGACCCAGCAGCAAAAGTGACAGTCTTTGTGGTTCCTGCACTGATAATCCCTGTGTAATCCGTGTCTAGGGTAGCTGTTCCCCCAATGGTGTAGTTTACAGCTAGAGTGTTAGTGATGGAACCAGTGCGGGTGAAGGTGTAGATTAGGTTATTATTTCCATCTTCTGTAACGGTGGTAGGGGAGACAGCTAGGTTGACCTGGGTGACTTGGGTATCATCATTGATAATAACACCACTGGCAATATAGTTCAAAGAACTTATTCCTCCACTATAATCCACACTGTAGTCCCAAGCTGTTCCTTGAACATTACCAGTAATTATCACTTTGACCTGGTCTCCAGCTTTTAATTTGACTGAATTCAGGTCTAAAGATCCCCCTCCAGAGACAAATCCATTAGTTTGGTTTTGCAACACATTATTGACAAGTATCTCCGCTTTATCTGGAATAGCGTACATATTATAGTTCAGCTTAAAGATACCATCTCCTGATGAAATATTGTAAAACTTCTCGGTTACCCCATAACCACCTGAAGCTGACTCTCGGATATTAGTTCCGACAGAGGATGTACCCAAAACTGCTCCTATGGGGTTGGAGAGGGTAACTGTAAACCCTTCATCCGGTTCAAATGTGGTGTCTCCTGACACGTTCACTGTGATGATTTGACTGGTTTCACCTGCTGCAAAACTGACCATACCACTTGGTAGTGTTCCACCAAAATCCGTAACATCTGCTTGGTTAGTGCTAGACCCTGTTACTGCCCAATTAGCACTGCTACTGCCAGTAGTATCTCCACTGCGGGTAACAGTAAAAGTAAAGGCTTTTGTACCTAAGTTCCCTTCCGTTTGAATGGCATTGGTAGGGGCGATCGCCAGTCCAGGAGCAACAACAACATCATCGTTTTGGATAGTTCCTACAGCAGTAGCAGTGGTAATGGTAGCATTGGTCGGGTTGGAGAGGGTAACTGTAAACCCTTCATCCGGTTCAACAGTGGTGTCTCCTAACACATCTACTATGATAGTTTTACTAGTTTCACCTGCTGTAAAATTCACTGTACCAGTTGGCAGGGTTCCACCAAAATCCGTGACATCTGCTGGGTTAGTGCCAGACCCGGTTACTGCCCAATTAGCACTGCTACTGCCAGTAGTATCTCCACTGCGGGTAACAGTAAAAGTAAAGGCTTTTGTGCCTATATTTCCTTCTGTTTGAATGGCATTGGTAGGGGCGATCGCCAGTCCAGGAGCAACAACAACATCATCGTTTTGGATAGTTCCTACAGCAGTAGCAGTGGTAATGGTAGCATTGGTCGGGTTGGAGAGGGTAACTGTAAACCCTTCATCCGGTTCAACAGTGGTGTCTCCTAACACATCTACTATGATAGTTTTACTAGTTTCACCTGCTGTAAAATTCACTGTACCAGTTGGCAGGGTTCCACCAAAATCCGTGACATCTGCTTGGTTAGTGCCAAATCCAGTAACTGCCCAATTAGCACTGCTGCTACTAGTGGTATCTCCACTGCGGGTAACAGTAAAGGGAAAAGCTTTTGTACCTGAGTTCCCTTCCGTTTGAGTGGCGCCGGTAGATGCGATCGCCAATGTGGGAGCAACAACATCATCTTCTAAAATTGTGCCTGTGACTGCACCTACCGTACCAATATTATATCCAACACCTGGAGCTAGGGTTGCAAAAACAGTTTTATTCCCTCCCGGAATAGAATTTGGAATCGGGTCAACAATGACTGTAGCCGTACTAGAACCCGCAGCAAAGGTAACGCTCGCAATACTACCTGAGGTGCTTTGTCCAATGGGACCACTGATGCTGAAGTCTGTATCTAAAACAGCAGTACCGCCTCCATTCACGTTCACAATCAGTGAATTAGCGAGATCTCCAGTACGTGTAAGGGTATAGACCAGATTTGTAGTGCCATCCTCCGTAACACTGCTCGGATTTACGGCTAATGTGATAGTGGGTGTTGTAGGTGTTGTAGATAAAGGAACCAGGCGATCGTCATTAAATGGGTCAGCGAAGGATACCACCCCACTGGTCAATTGACTGCTCACACTACTGCTGTCCCCTCCATAGAAGGAGTAACCCCAGGTAACAACAGAACCATCGCTTTTTAGCGCCGCAA
>NZ_LMVE01000026.1:90654-91171 GCF_001432185.1 Cylindrospermopsis sp. CR12
AAAATCTGGGTGACACCGGAAGTGAGACTGCTGCTCACACTACTGCTGCTCCCTCCCCCGCCAGAGTCACCCCAGGTAACAACAGAGCCATCGCTTTTTAGCGCCGCAAATGCAGTAACAGTAGAGAAAATCTGAGTGACGCCGGATGTCAGTCTGCTGCTCACACTACTGCTGCTCCCTCCAGCACCAGAGTCACCCCAGGTGACAACAGAGCCATCGCTTTTTAGCGCCGCAAATGCAGTAACAGTAGAGAAAATCTGGGTGACGCCGGATGTCAGTCTGCTGCTCACACTACTGCTATCCCCTCCATATTCACGGATACCCCAGGTAACAACAGAGCCATCGCTTTTTAGCGCCGCAAATGCACCAACATTGGAGAAAATCTGGGTGACACCGGAAGTGAGACTGCTGCTCACACTACTGCTGTTCCCTACCCGGCCAGAGTCACCCCAGGTAACAACAGAGCCATCGCTTTTTAGCGCCGCAAATGCACTATCATTGGAGAAAATCTGGGTGA
>NZ_LMVE01000027.1:0-32666 GCF_001432185.1 Cylindrospermopsis sp. CR12
GTCAGAGTGATTTTAGCTTTGCTGTCTACGGACAATTATGGATTTATGGCATGGAACTATGGGCTGATTTAGCTCTAAGCTTAATTAGTCTTAAACCTCATAAACGCCTCTTTTTCAAGCGTGGCTTTCAGGCTCTATCCCTTATGAAACAAGCTGTTTGACCACTTTGTCACCCGGTAAGATTGGACATGGTGTCTTTTATAGTTGACATTCCAGATAAGTTAGACGCCACATCGGAGAGGAATAACATTTTTAAAAACAATGCTATCCCAGCTAGAATATAAACTAATCTCATTTTCATGGGTGTTTTTCCTCCGGTACTAAAATATCAACATATTCTAAATTTTTTAACCCTGTATTTCTTGGCAGGATTTCACTCTCAATGATGTTATAAACACGGTGAACTCTAACTTCTGTTTGATAATTCTGGTTTTCAGTTTTTGTTAGCTCATCCCTAAATAAGGTGGGGAAACAGGTAGCATGAACCTCCTTAGAAATTAAGGCATTTCGGAGAGCTTGTTGATTGTTGTAGGTCACAACTTCCAGTCTCATATAATGTTTACTGAAAACTCGGCGAAAATCCTCTATTAGTTTTTCAATCCCCCCATCTTGATTTTCTACTATTAATTGATTTTCCATTACCCCTAAACGTAAAACCAAAGAAGAACGTACTGCTATGGCATACAAAGTTACAGATAACATTGTACCCATTAATGCCTCTGTTAAAGCTACATCAGCCGCCCCTAACACTGCATCTACCAAAGCGGCGATCGCACCTAAGACTCCGCGCAAAATTAATCCATGATAGGGGTTAACCTGGGTAACCAACAAACCAGCAGTTAGGGGTAACAAAGCAACAATTATATACAGATAAGAATCATTCATTTTCCACCTCTGGGGTTATATCTTCAGTTGAGCAATGGGCAATTACATAACCCAACATAGTATTCCAAAGTGCCAAGGAAATAATTGCTAAAACTAATAGTGGCCACTTACTGGGAATTATCAATAAAATGGCAAGTATGATCAACATTGAACCTAATGTATCAGCTACAGAAAGTCCATGTAATTTGAATAATACGGATTTATTGCTAACTAAATGGGAGGTTCCCCAAAACCAGAAGAGAATGCCAATTGCCATCAAACCATAACTAAGAATATCCATCGTTTAACCTCTTGATAATATGTGCTAGTAACATAAATCCTGCATTTCCCAAGCTTAAAATAATTGCTCCTACTACCCCAATCATCCAGTCATCTCGTAAAACAGAAACCACTAAAATTATGATTGATACTTTACTGGAAATGCTCCCTAAAGCCAACATTAACTGCCAGGTATTATCTGTTTTCCATACCTCGTAAATGGGAATTAACAAACCGGCAATCATTGCTACCAAAACAATTTGTAAATACATGGTTATTTTTTACCCCCAGGTTGAATTTGATGCACTTCATAAAATCCCTGTTCATTATGATTAAAAACAATGGTTTTAGGTGTGAACGTAATCAGGAATATATCCATGAATATCAGTAAATAGGAATGTTTATGTTTCACATTTTCTCTGATAATTTCTTCTCGATAATGGGGAAACAAGATAATCTCAAATGCTTCTTTAAAAGCTACAACAATGGCAACTATTACTTGACCAAATACTCTTAACCATTCTGTAAATTTTGCTCTGGAACTGTAACCTCTAGGTAGTAAAAATGCGATAGCCACCCCAATAATAATATTGATAGTGCTAAAATCAGCGGTGAGCAAAAACCAAATTGTCAATCTCAGTATCAAATGTCCAATCATGATAATGCCATCCAAAATAATAAGATTAGGGTCAAACTCATAACACCTATTAAATGCTCAAATTTCTCCACTGCGCGGGGTAGATATGCCACCAGTTTTGGTGCTAATTTCTGCACTATTAAATGATATGCCAACCAACCCACTATCATAGTAACAATGGCTTTGATTATATCTTCAAGATTATAAGCTCCTAAATAGGCAATATTGGCAATCAATAAACCCGTAATCAACACTGCGATCGCTACCCAAAATCCAGGTTTTACAGCTGTCACAGTCTCTTGTTTATCTCCTAATTTATGGGGGAGAAATATAAATTTGGCAAAAGAAATTGCCGTACCTACCGCTGCAATATTCATGGCAACAAATTGCCAAGATGTGATGTTTTTAAGGGTCAAAACTTTGGCAGCGAACCCAGCTAGTAAGGGAAATCCAGAAATCGATAAACTGGCAGTAAATAAAGGGATCCAAATTGCTGTATTAATTGGCTTAGATTGCAGTTCCTTAAAGTTACGCGTTGGTAGGGAACCAGCAATTAAAAATAATGAGGACTTAACTAATCCATGGGTTAGGGCGTAAAATCCTCCCACCCCCGGTGCTGCTAAAATAAATCCTAATTGGGATATAGTATGAAAGGCTAACATCCTTTTTGTATCCTTCTCTAAAATTGCATAGGATACACCCATTAAAGCTGTTGCTACGCCAAAAATTACCACAATATGACCAATATTCTCGCCCACTGCAGCACAACGTAATAGAGGTAAAACGCTAGCCTTGACCACAATACCTGAAAGCATTGCAGAAACTGGTGTTTCCGATTCAGAATGGGTTAGGGGTAACCACAAACCAGAGACAAAAATCCCCGCTTTAACTAACAGTCCTAAAAAAATTAATGCTATGGCTTCTGGTGGTGCATTCTCTAGTCCCGCAAAACTAAAAGATGAACTTTTTTGGTAAATTAATACAGCTCCTACTAGATAAAATAACATGGAAATGTTACTAACAAATAGATAGCGCAAACCTACCCAAATTGAGCGATCGCTCCTACTATATGCTATCAATAGGAATGCGGCTATTCCACTTACTTCTAATGCCACATACAAACTGATAAAGTCTGCACAAATGAAAGCGGCATTCAAACTACCATGAACTAATAAAACTTGGGCATAGAAAAAGGCACTTTTATCACTTTTCCAGCAGTATAAAACTACTGCCATTGTCACTAAGGCGTTGGTTAAAATGAAGTAGCCACTTAACTGGTCAGCTACTAAGGTGACACCAAAACTGTCCAACAAATTAAGTTGAATTTCTGGTTGTTTGATTAATAGCTCCATACTATAGACAGCACTAACTAATGTCCCCAAAAATGCTAGGTGTCTGTTAAGTGGTGGCAACAAAAAAACTATAAATCCCAGAAAAAATGGGATACCTACCCAAATCGTTGTTATAGTGTTCATCTTTTCAATCCATGTTAAATTTATGGGGTATTATTCTTCTCGATTTCATCAATTTCTAAGGTGGGATTATCTCCAGCTAGTTTCATTACTCCCACTAGCATCAAAGCTTGAATTGAAAAGCCAATAACTATTGCCGTTAAAATAACTGCTTGGGGAACAGGATCAGCATAATTACCTTTTTTTACTTCCCCAAGAATGGGAGTAAATAAACCTGTTTTAGATGCGATAAACACATAAAAAGCTATCACTCCTGTACTCATCACATCCATGGAAATTATTTTCATCACTAGGTTCTTTTTCAGAATTATGCCAAAAAATCCCAATAATATTGTTAGCAACACACATGCTTCCATTACCATAATTTTATACACCTCCTAATCAAGAAAAATTAAAAAGCACTAAAAAACATATATTCCCTAAGTGTTCCAGGAGAACTAGTTTCAGCTATGTAGGTGGGAAAATTTGTATTTGGAATTTTAAAGTGTTATAATATTAATAGCACCATTTTTTAGTGCTGTCTACCTGCTCAAGTTCAATAATAATTATGGTAATGATAGTAAATAAGTTATGTTTCTAATGTCAACAGCTACGGAGGAGAAATCTATTAACTTTGATTTATCTACTCCATTACAATTAATAGGTCGTTCTCACGAGTTTGAGCGTATTACAAACATACTTTTACATGATAGGGACTTATTAATTACGGGAGTACCTGGTAGTGGTAGAAGAACATTGGTTAAGATTGCAGCTCAAGAGGTAGGTGCCCTAATATTAGAAATAGACTGTATTCGTGCGATCGATGGAGAGAGACTACTGCAATTGTTCACAGAAACAATTAATCATAATTGGGAGGTGAACAAAATTGAGACATGGGTGGAGCAAAATGGTAGAGAATTGTTTATTTTTAATACAGAAACTAGGCTCAAATTATCTCATGGTCTCAATGATAAAAAACTGTGGCAGGCATTTGTTATGTTATTGGACTTGTTGCAAAATATAGCCAACGATTTAAATCGAAGAGTGGTATTAATTTTGCAAAGTTTTCCCCATATTCGTTCTTGGGATCGCCATAATATGTGGGAATCTACCTTGAGAAAAGAAATTAATAGTCATCCGGATGTGAGTTATGTTATATTAGCGACAATTGCCGAAACAAGCCATCATCAAGATGAGGACAAATATCCAATGGAAAAAATTGAATTAGCTCCTTTAGAAAGAGATGTTATGGCAGTTTGGGCAAGAGAAATTTTGGAAAAACAAAATCTTAAATTTGATCGTCATTCTCAAGCACTAACCATCTTTTTGGATGCGGTTCAAGGGAGTATTGGTGATGCGATGGCATTAATTCGTAGACTATCAAGTTTACAACATGAACAAGGATTAATCGGGGAAGAGAAGGTCAGACAAGTAATAGAAGCAATGCTGAGAGATTTATCCATAACTTATGAATCTTTATTGATGTTACTACCTGGTAATCAGATTCACCTTTTAGAATGTTTGGCCATAGATCCCACAGATAAACCTCAAAGTAAAGAATATATCCAAAAACATGGACTTTCTCGAGGGGGAACTTTGCAAGGTGCCCTAACGGGATTACAGACTAAGGGTTTAATTTATAGCGCCCAACAGGGTTATCAATTAGCACTACCTCTATTAGCCCTATGGTTAAAACAAAGACTAAGTTAAGTGGCTACCTGTAATGGGGGTGAGCCAGAACGCCTATCTAGCTTTTTACCCATCAACCCTGTCTATAGCGTTCTGGCTAAAGCTATATAATTAAGCTTTCTTCAACCAACTAAACATGGCACGTAAATCCTTGCCAACTTCCTCAATGGGATGTTCAGCTTCCTGACGACGCATAGCTGTAAAACCAGGTTTGCCAGCTTGGTTTTCTAGAACAAATTCCCGTGCAAACTGTCCAGATTGAATTTCACTGAGAATCTTTTTCATTTCAGCCTTGGTTTGAGCAGTTACAACCCGGGGACCACGAGTATAGTCTCCATATTCGGCGGTGTTAGAAATACTATCACGCATGGTCGCTAAACCACCCTCAACAACTAAGTCAACGATTAGTTTAACCTCATGTAAACACTCAAAATAAGCTAGCTCTGGTTGATAACCAGCTTCAATTAGGGTTTCAAAACCAGCTTTAATTAATGCACTTAAACCACCACACAATACTGCTTGTTCCCCAAATAAATCCGTTTCGGTTTCTTCCCGGAATGTGGTTTCTAATACACCCGCTCGAGTACCACCAATACCTTTAGCATAGGCCATAGCTCGGTCTCGTGCTTTACCTGTAGCATTTTGATATACGGCAAATAGGGCTGGAACTCCTTGTCCCTGTTCGTAGGTACGACGGACTAAATGACCAGGACCTTTAGGTGCAACCATAATTACATCCACATCCCCTGGGGGAACAATCTGCCCAAAATGAATATTGAATCCGTGAGCAAAGGCTAAAATATTTCCTGCTTCTAAGTTGGGCAGGATTTCATTTGTGTAAATTGTCTTTTGTACTTCATCAGGTAATAATATCATGATTAAGTCAGCAGCTTTAGCAGCATCAGCCACATTTTTTACGGTTAACCCAGCTGCTTCAGCTTTTGCAATTGATTTGCTACCAGGATATAAACCTACAATGACATTTACACCACTATCTTTTAAGTTTAGCGCGTGGGCATGACCTTGGGAACCATAACCAATAATGGCCACGGTTTTTCCCGCTAAAAAGTCTAAGTTGGCATCCTCATCATAGTACATACGCGCCATGAAAGCATCTCCTGTTTATCAAAGTGGTAAATAAATTGTCGGTTTATTATCATACCTCAATTTGCTCCACCAGTTAACCTATCTATGGGCAATAATCATTCCGGATACCATACTTTTTCCTTCAAAAGTTCATAATTAACAGAAATGTTTGTGACAACTTTGATACAAAAATGTTAAGAATAGTTACAGCAGCAGTAATATAAGGAAAATAATTGTTATGGTTGACTCCTCTAGCAATACCCCACCCCATCATGTGGTAATCGTAGGTGGTGGTTTTGGCGGACTATATGCGGCTAAAGCATTAGCTAAAACTAATGTGAATGTAACGCTGATAGATAGACGAAACTTCCATTTGTTTCAACCTTTGCTTTACCAGGTGGCTACGGGTGCTTTATCCCCTGCGGATATTTCTTCTCCTTTGCGTTCCATCCTGAGTAAGAACAAGAATACTACGGTTTTATTGGGGGAAGTAAATGATATTAACCCTGAAGATCAGACGGTGATGGTGGGAGGTGAAGCAGTTCCATACCACACACTGATTGTAGCTACTGGCGCAAAGCATTCTTATTTTGGTAAGGATAACTGGGAGGAGTTTGCACCCGGGTTAAAAACCCTGGAGGATGCTATAGAAATGCGCCGACGGATTTTTACCGCCTTTGAAGCAGCAGAAAAGGAAACTGATGCAGCTAAACGGCGGGCTTTGTTAACTTTTGTGGTGGTTGGTGGTGGTCCCACCGGTGTGGAATTGGCTGGAGCTATTGCTGAATTGGCTAGAAAAACCCTCAAGGAGGATTTCCGCAATATTGATACCTCGGAAACTCGGGTTCTACTATTGGAAGGTTTAGATAGGGTTCTTCCTCCCTTCGCACCGGAACTTTCCCAAACAGCGGCAGATTCTTTGGCGGAGTTAGGCGTGGAAGTACAAACCAAAACTTTAGTAACTAATATTGAAGATGATATTGTTACTGTTAAACAGGGTGAGGAGGTAAAAACAATTGCCGCTAGAACCGTATTGTGGGCAGCTGGTGTGAGTGCTTCACCTATGGGTAAGGTCTTAATGGCAAGAACTCAAGCTGAATGTGACCGCGCTGGTCGTATTATGGTTGAACCAGATTTAAGTATTAAAGGATACCCAAATATCTTTGTTGTTGGCGATTTAGCTAACTTCTGTCATCAAAGCGGCAAACCTTTACCCGGTGTTGCACCTGTAGCTATGCAAGAGGGAGAATATGTAGCTAAGCTAATCAAAAACCGTCTTTTAGGAGAAGTTACTCCATCATTTAACTATGTGGACAGGGGTAGTTTGGCTATGATTGGACAACACTCGGCAGTTGTAGATCTGGGATTTATTAAAATTAGGGGTTTCTTGGCTTGGTTGTTTTGGTTGTTTATTCATATATACTTCTTAATTGAGTTTGATAACAAGTTGGTTGTGATGATTCAGTGGATGTGGAGCTATTTTACTCGCAGTCGCAGAGCTAGACTAATCACTGGCAAGGAAATTATCAAATATGTTTCAGATGAAGAGCAAGCAAATTATAAGCCTTTGCATGCCAAGCAACCAATAAATGTTTAATTGGAAGTTATCCTGACTATGTGTTCATAATTGTACAATGCCGTATAAGTGGGGAGGCGCAATTATTTGTAGGATGGGCTGAGGAACGAAACCCATCCTACATTCATATTAATTCTCCTTACGAATACCCCCCGATTCATCCCAACGGAACGGTGGAGCAGAAACCTTTAAATTCGGCGTTAACACTCATAGGTCTGTTCCCACAATACTTATATTGACTAATTAACGAAAGCAACTTGGCTTTAGACCAATTTTCTACAATTTAGAACTGCCTAAAACCCCTTTGACAACCTGTAGGCTACCTCCAGCATATAACACTGGTCGGCCCACATCAAAACCATTTTCCTTTAGTAACCCGACTACATCTGTTTTAATCCACTCCCAAGCTGTTGAAGTTTCAAATAACCAAAAGAACAATGATAAACCTGGCCAAAATAGGGGATTAGTGGGAGGATGAAAGTCTACTAAAGTGAAAATTCCTCCTGGTTTTAATACCCTGTTTACCTCTTGGATAATTTTCCTTCGTTGCTCAATTTCCATCTCGTGTAAAGCAGCACTGGTGTGTACCACATCAAAAGTATTATCCTGAAAGGGCATATCTTCTGCCCATGCCTCTATATATGTAGCATCTGGCACGTTATTTTTCGCTCTTTGTAAGGATGTTGGGGAAGCGTCTAATCCGGTAACATGGTGTGATAACTTGACTAAAAATGCAGTGGCTTGACCACTACCACAACATAGATCTAAAATCCGAGTGTCAGGGTTTATTGTTAAACCTTGAAGAGCCAGTTGACGAAAACGCTGCTCCCCACCCACGGTTAACGCAGCTACACTAGATATGCTATCATATAGCCACTGGTAACGATAACTCAAATCCCTAAAAATTGTCGCCATTGAAATCTTTCCTGAGCGTTAAGCTTTATATTTATTAATAATAAAAAAAGTAAGGATTGGGGGCAAGTAACTGCTATGAGTCGTGTAGGCGTATTATTACTCAATCTTGGTGGACCTGACAAACTGGAAGATGTCGGGCCATTCTTGTATAACCTATTTTCAGATCCCGAAATTATTCGCCTACCATTTCGTTGGATGCAAAAGCCATTGGCATGGTTTATTGCCACGAGACGCACAAAAACTTCTCAGGCCAACTATCGGCAAATTGGTGGCGGTTCACCACTTAGACGCATTACTGAAGAACAGGGAGAGGCTTTAAAATTTCAACTCCATGGTATGGGTAAGTCAGCTACAGTCTACATGGGGATGCGTTATTGGCATCCCTATACAGAAGAGGCGATCGCCCAAATAGGGGAGGATAAAATTGAAAAGCTGGTAATTTTGCCATTATATCCCCAATTTTCCATTAGTACCAGTGGTTCTAGTTTCCGACTATTGGAAAAACTCTGGCAAGAAAATCCCCAACTTCAGCCACCAGAATATACGGTTATTGCTTCATGGTATAAGCAACCGGGCTATTTAAATGCCATGGTGGAGCTAATTAATGACCAGCTACATCAATTTCCCCATCCGGAGAAAGTGCATATCTTTTTTAGTGCCCATGGCGTACCCAAAAGTTATGTTGTGGAAGCTGGTGATCCCTATCAGCAAGAAATTGAAGAGTGTACAGACTTAATTATGCGAACTCTTAACAGTACAAACAACTATACTTTGGCTTATCAAAGTCGTGTTGGTCCTGTGGAGTGGTTGCAGCCATATACGGAAGACGCACTCAGAGAGTTAGGAGCTAAAGGGGTCAGAGATTTGGTGGTTGTACCCATTAGTTTTGTGTCTGAACACATAGAAACCCTGCAGGAGATAGATATTGAGTATCGGGAAATAGCTCATGAAGCAGGTATTGAGAATTTTAGACGTGCAGCTGCACCTAATACTCATCCACTGTTTATTGAAGCCTTGGCCCAATTGGTGGTTGATGCTTTGGAAAAGCCCAGTCTAAAATTATCTCAAGTTACCCAAATGAGGAAAAAGGTAAAAATGTACCCTCAAGAGCGTTGGGAATGGGGATTGACAACCAGTGCTGAGGTATGGAATGGTAGAATTGCCATGTTAGGTTTTATAGCTCTGATTATTGAAATAATTACCGGTAGGGGTTTACTTCACGCCATAGGACTCTTGTAGGATGGGAGCAAGCCCTACCTAACTCTCGTTTTTACCCATCAACCCTTTCTAAGGTGTTCTGGCTAAAGCTATAACCTAACCCAACTAAGCCAGAACGCCTACCCAATTCTATCAATATATAACTAGATACCTAATCGCTCATACACTTGATCTAAATATTTTAAGTGCTGCTTTGCATCAAAGCAGGCATCTATTTCCGAGTCAGATAATTTTTCTCGGACACGCAAATCTTGGGTAATGAGGTGACGGAAGTTACCTTCTGGGTTGTTCCACGCTATGTGGGCATTTTGTTGAACTATGGCATAGGCTTCTTCTCGCCTAGTTCCTTTGTCTATTAAGGCCAGTAAAACTCTTTGACTAAACACTACTCCACCATAGCAGTTAAGGTTTCTTGCCATGTTTTGTGGATACACCAAAAGATTAGTGATTAAATCAATGATTTCATGGAGCATAAAGTCAGTTAATATACAAGCGTCAGGAAGCATCACCCGCTCCACAGAACTGTGAGAAATGTCTCTTTCATGCCATAAAGCTACGTTTTCTAATGCTGCACCCGCATGACTTCTGACTAGTCTAGCCATACCAGTTAGTCTTTCGGAACGAATGGGATTGCGTTTGTGTGGCATAGCACTGGAGCCTTTTTGTCCCTTGGAGAAGTATTCTTCCACTTCCAAAACATCAGTTTTTTGTAAATTGCGAATTTCTACGGCAAAGCGTTCTATGGAAGCTGCTAAAAGAGCTAGTTGTTGTACAAACTCAGCATGAATATCCCGAGAAATTACTTGGGTGGAAGCAGTATCAGGTTTGAGTCCCAGTTTTGCACAGGCGATCGCCTCTACACGTGGTTCTATGTTAGCATAGGTTCCCACCGCTCCCGATATTTTACCCACCGCAACATTTTTCCTGAGTAATTGTAACCGCTCCTGATGTCGGAGAACCTCAGCTAACCAACCAGCTAATTTAAATCCAAAGGTAATTGGTTCCGCGTGAATCCCATGCGATCGCCCAATCATTACAGTATAACGATGTTCATGAGCCTTAATGCGAATTGCCTGGATGAGATTTTCCACCTTTTGACATAATAGATCCAAACTAGCGACTAACTGTAGTGCTAATGCTGTATCCAAGACATCCGAGCTAGTTAAGCCCAGATGAATATAACGCCCTGCATCACCTACATATTCATTTACATTAGTGAGAAAAGCAATCATGTCATGGCGAACTTCTGCTTCAATTTCTAGTACTCGCTTAGGATCGAACTTGGCTTTAGCCTTAATTTCATCCACCGCTGCTAGGGGAATATAATCCAGTTCGCCCTGAGCTTCACACACAGCAATTTCCACTTGTAGCCAGGTTTGTAACTTATAGGATTCACTCCACAGATTGCCCATTTCGGGCAAGGTATAACGCTCAATCACATTCAGACATATAATACAACTGTCATATTTTACTTCTAATTAGGGTTTGCATCAAATTTTTCCGTAGGATTATTTTAAATAACATTTACACACGCCTAAAATAAAACTAGAGAAAAGAATTTGACATTGGCAGTCCCCCCAATCCTAAAAGGGGGACTAATATTATCTATTATGCTTCCACTAGAACACGCTGTTTTGCTGCCAAATAGTCTTTTTGTAAGGTGTCTAATAACTCTTCTCGTCTGTCGTATAATCGTTTCAGAGATCGTGGTTGACCCTGATTTAATGCGTATGCTGTAATCAAAGGCAGGGCAATTGTACTATCAGTGTAACAAACTATTGTACTGGGCAACTCGTCAGGATCTATTTTACCCCAACTCACCGCTTCTGCTGGAGTTGCACCAGACAATCCACCAGTATCTGGACGTGCATCTGTAAATTGAACAAAGAAATCATGTCCTCTTTCTTCTAAACCCAGGACTTCGTGAATTTGTGGTTGGGTCTGAAGGAGAAAGTTTTTGGGACTTCCACCACCCAGAATCACCGCTGCACTTTTCCCCTCTCCTTCCCTTGCTCCGTAAGCAATAGCCGCAGTTTCATTTACATCAATAGCTGGATCTAATACCAGCTTTGAACCCTCTAACGCCAAGGCTGCTACATTCATCCCTATAGAACTATCACCGGGAGAAGAAGTATAAATAGGAACGCCATATTCATAAGCTGTAGCTAGGAGACAGGAATTTTCTACCCCCAACTGCTTTTCCACTTCTCGTACATATTTGCCAAGCAGGTAGTGAAATTCAGCCGTTCCCATGCGCTTTTGAAAGGGTTCTGCTTGCAATATTTTACGAATAAAAGCATCAGTTTCTAGTAGCACATCATAACCGAAGATAATGTCATAAATTCGGATTGTTCCCTCTTCCCGTAATTTAACATCATCCAAAAAGGGACTACCTGCAAACAGGTCAAAACCTAAACCATAGTGCATATCATGATAAAGATTGGCACCGGTGCTAATCATCCAGTCGATATAACCATGACGAATTAAAGGAGCTAAAGCGGAAACACCAAATCCTGCTGGTGTCATAGCACCAGAAAGACTTAATCCCACCGTTACACCCGGTTGGAATATATCCTCAGTTAGTAATTTACACGCCTCTCTTAACCGAGCTGAATTATAAGCAGTGAAGTAGTTATTAATTAAGTCAACTACACTAATATTCGATGAAATTGGTGCGGGTGCAATTTTTTTACCTTGTTTCTTTGACATTTTTTCACTTTCCCATAGTCAGTATTCCGATTCTAATGATATGAGAGATAATATTGAGATATTTGGAGGCTTAATTTTTTCCAGTTCTCATGGGATGAAGATACACGGATGAGTAGAAACACATCGGATCAGTTGGGCGAGGATCAAGAAATTGGTAGGTTGATTGATGAGGTCATGTCATCATCCTTGAGCGATGAGCAGTACCGTCAGAAAATGCAGCGTCGTAAACAGATACAAGATCAACGTATAGCGGATGCCATTCCTCAAAAGGGGTTAATTATAGTTAATACTGGTCATGGCAAGGGGAAAACCACTGCTGCTTTGGGTATGATAGTAAGAGCACTGGGACATGGATATAAAGTGGCAATTGTGCAATTTATTAAAGGTGCTTGGGAACCATCAGAAAAGCGGGTTTTTAGCTCCTGGTCCGATCAACTGGAATTTCATGCCATGGGTGAGGGTTTTACCTGGGAAACCCAAGACCGGGACAGGGACTTAGATAAGGCTAATGTTGCTTGGGAGAAGTCTTTAGAGTTTATTCGCCATCCTGAGTTTCACTTGGTTTTGTTAGACGAAATTAATATTGCCCTAAAACTTGGTTATTTAAAGGTGGATCAAGTTTTAGCAGGTTTAGCTGAAAAACCCCCTGATAAGCACGTCATTTTAACTGGTCGGGGCGCTCCACCAGCTTTAATTGAAAAAGCGGATTTAGTTACGGAAATGACTCTGATCAAACACCCATTTAAGGATCAAGGAGTTAAAGCTCAACCAGGAATTGAGTATTAGTGGTGACAGAAATTCTAAATTTAGACCGTCTCGTAGGTTGGGTTGAGGAACGAAACCCAACAAATTATGATGATAATTAATTTTCCAGATCGCCCAACCTGCATTCCTGCATTATTTATAATTGCTGGTTTGGCGGTGTGTCAACTAGCATTTGTGCAATTTTGCCAGTAAAATGATGATTTCATCCATTGCTTTCCTGACTGCTGATGGGTGTTGTGATTGATTAACTATCATGCTAAACACTAAATCATCATAATTGGGAACATTAATATATCCAGATAGAGAAATTACACCAGTCATGGAACCTGTTTTTCCTTGAACTATTCCCCAAGCAGGAGTTTTTAAAAACCGATTTTTTAGGGTACCATTCATACCACCGGTAGCTAGGGATGCACGAAACAGATTGCCATCAGGTGATTTTGCCATCACCTGTAATATTTTTACCAATGCTTCTGGACTAATTAGGTTCTTGCGAGATAGTCCAGAACCATCCACAATCATATAAGTATTAGGTTCTATTCCCCATTCACTCAGGGTAGTTTTTAGTATTTTTAAGCCTTGGTTTACAGTGGTTTCATTTTTGTTAGTTGATTCACTATTACCTAAATGTCTGAGTAAAGATTCGGCGTAGAGATTATTACTATTCCTATTCACTTCTTTGAGTAAATCTGGCAAGGTAAGGGATTCAACGACAGCTATTTCTGGCTTTTGTTCAGCTATTTTATAGTGTTGGTATTCAAAAATAGGTTGAATTTCCTTAACGTTTATCCCTACTTTTTCCCAGGTCAAACGCAAGTTTTTTAAGAAGTTATCTATGGGGTCAATAACTGATAACCCTATGGTTTGAGAAGGGGAATTAATAGGCAGTTTGCCATCAATCTTTAATACTTGACCTTTTAGATCTCTGGTGACTTGGACAAATCTCGACTCATTTTCAGCAACAGTGATAGAATTATTTTCTATTCCACTATATAATTCCATATCGTTAGACCAAGTAATGTTTAATTTTTCTCCTATCTTGGTGGGAGATAAAGTCAAAATTCCAGTATTTTCATTGACCATTAAACTATTGACTGGGGCACCATAATCAGCTTGTATATCTTCCCATTGCCAACTGGCATCAATGTATTCTCCTTGAAAGTAACTATCATCCACAATTAGCTTGTTAATTGACCGAATTCCCCGTTGCTGCAATTTCTGAGCTAGGGCGGTTAATTGGGCATTATTAAAACTGGGATCTCCTCTACCAACTAAATAAAAATTACCTTCATCTCCTTGATGAATTGAGGTACGAATGCGAAAGTCTTTGCCCAGTTTTTGCCATGCTGCTGCTGCAGTTAATATTTTGGTGGTAGATGCAGGAATAAAATACTTTTGGGCATCCCGACTGTAAAGAATTTGGTCAGATGATAGGTTTTTAATCAAAATTCCCCACCTCATTCTTTCAAATGTAGGAGAATTGATTATCTTCTCTATGGAAGATGGTATTTGAGATGCGCAAGTGTGCTTTAATTCTTCTTCAGTATCTAATCTGGGTGTTTGCCCTAATACAATCGGCTGTTTAATAAGAGTGCTAATACTGATAATTACAATTATTAGTATTATATAAGCAGCAATAGGTATACCAGTATGCTGAAATCTTTTTTGCTTTTTCTTCATTATAATTATTATAACCAATTAACAATTAGTTAAACAGATGATGTTGAGCTTAATTCCTCAACCAGACCCACCTAATTTGCTGCTACACGAAGAAGGCAGTGAGGTGTTTCCCCTGGTGATCAATCTCCCGTATATCGTAGGTTTTGTTACTGTTGAAGTTAAAAATGAGTATATATCCCTCATTTAGTCCGTAGGATTCCAGGTAGCTGCAAAGCTGCTCAATCCCATCCTGAAGACGCTTTTCACCGTACCAAATTTTCAGTTCAATCACGTAGCGCTGGTTTCTGTAGGTGACAACCAGATCCATCCTACGGTTTTCCGCGACCACATTTTCCTTGAACATGTATCCATTACCGTTGATAATCGGACGGAAGAAAGACATGAGTAACATACGCCCGTTCTTCTCCAGGAAATCGTTGTCCCGAGAGGAATGATGCTCCCGCATAAACCACTGGAACCTTGCCAAAATCAAGCTGACCTGGAGCTTACCGTCGCTTATAAAGCTGCTATCTCGGTATCTATCAAGATGTTCATGGGCGGTTTCCCGTTTAGAAATAAAATAGCTGATAATTCTGAACTCGTAGATTTTGTTGGCGATGTCGCATCTACCTACTGAATTGTTCTTGATAATACCATAGGTCGCCCCCAGATCAATCAAGGGATTACCCCGGTCAAAGACTAAATCCTCCCCATCAATAGCTATTGCCCGAATTAACTGGGAAAAGTCGGGATTATTTTCAAGATTCTTGTACACATCATTAAAATTAGTGGTGGAGTAGGATACATCCACTAAATGCCTATAAGCATCCTCAATATCATTAACTGACCAAGGTCGCTGGTTCTGGTGCATCTCGTCAACCACCTGGCACATCTTGCTAACGAGGAAGGGATTGCCACTGGTATAATAAAACAGAAGGCGAGCCAAAACAGGGCAGTCCATTTTAAATCCATGATCATTTGCGTATTCCGCGAGCATTGGCTCAATTTCCTCCTGGCTGAAGGTGAAGTCAATATCCACGTCCACAGCAATGTTCCAGGGGCTATTCAGTTTACGTTCTTCATCCTGATCGAGCTTCAACTTTAAGGTCTTCACATCGTGGACTCCGATCAGGACCACCGAGTGGAAGGTAGCATCCCTACCTTGTGCTGTTGCTAGGTATTTATCCCGCAACATGGCTAGGAAACTGATGAATACCTGATTATTGCTGGCTTTGTCAATTTCGTCTAGGAGCAGGACAATTTTTAGTCTGGATTCCCTAACCCAGTCACTGACAAATCTTGAAAGCTGTTTGAAGCTGTTGATTTGCCCGGACTTAACTTCAAGCCATTCAGCGAGTTCTGGATTGTTGAAGAACAAACCTTTGGCTAAAACTGCGGGGACTACCGATGCCATCTGCTCTTCGCTTTGGAATGGTAGGTCGCCAATACCCTCGAAACTGGTACTGATCACCAGATATTCTTCCACCCCCTGAAAACTTTTTTCCAGGAGATGCTGCATGGTGGTTTTTCCGTATTGCCTCGGAAAGTTAATGGCAAAATATTTACCACTTTCGATTAGATGGCGACATCTATTGAATTTAGTGGTTACGTCGCACATGTAGTGCTTTTTAGGTAAGCAAATACCTACTGTGTTGAACTCTTTCATCCTCCAACTTATTAGAGGTGTTAAAATATGATAGTCATTCTACCACTTTTCTTGACCAATGGCTAATTTTCTGCTAGATCATCGAGTACTATTCCTCTACTTAATATGAGTCACACCCGCAAAACACTGTCAATACCTAATATGGAAATTTCCTATTTGGAATGGAGTCAGGGTCATGAACCTTTACTACTACTCCACGGGATGGCTGATAATGCCCTGGTTTGGTTAAGTTTGGGCGATTATTTGTCCCCAAATTACCATGTTATAGCTCCCGATATGCGTGGTCATGGTAACAGCAGTAAACCGGAAACAGATTATTCCTTTACAAGTGCGATCGCTGATTTGGAAGCCTTAATGGATAGTCTTGGTTGGTTGAGTGCTAATGTAGTTAGTCACTCTTGGACAGGTAAACTAGCAGCTATTTGGGCTAGGCAAAATCCGGGGAGGTTAAAAACTATGACTTTAGTAGACCCGATTTTTATTTGGAAGATGCCTAGGGTACTTAAATTAATCTTTCCTTTGTTGTATAACGTATTACCATCTTTACAAACTATGGGTCCATTTAGCAGTTATGAAGCAGCTGAGGAGAAAATCAAAAAACTGGTTCACTTTCGAGAATGGAATGATTTGCAACAACAAGTTTTTCAAGGGGGAATAGAGCAAAAACCGGATGGCACGTGGGGTAGTAAATTTACCGTGGCCGCTCGTGACGGAATTTTTGATGCAGTATTAGAAGTAGCTGGTTTTATTCACCCCGTGGAAATACCCACCCTGTTTGTTCAACCTGAAAAAGGAGTGAATCGCCAAGATTGGCAAATCAAACCTTATAAAGACAACCTTAAAAACCTCACCTGGAAAAAGATCCCAGGAACCCATTGGCCGTTTCTAAGTAACCCAGAAGAATTTAATCTTACTATAGCTGAATTCTTAGCACAATCAATATAGCTTGATTTAGTCTCATTCTATTTTAACTTATATTTAACTTGTATTTAAACTATGAGTCTTTGCATAAACCCTGTTTGTCCCCAACCAAAGCATCCAGATAACGATAGAAACTACTTTTGTCAAAGTTGTGGTTCCCCATTGGAATTATTAGGAACTTATCGGGTAGTACGTTTATTAAGTGATCACACTGGATTCAGTAAAGTTTATGAGGTCTATCAACAAGACATACTAAAAATACTTAAAGTGCTGAAACAACAAGTATCTAATGATGACGAAGCCAAAAAAGTATTTGAACAAGAAATGAGTGATCTAGGCCAATTGGAACAAAATGATATGGCACCAGAGTATTTTACCCATCAAACCAGCACAGGGATGACCCTTCACTGTATGGTTGTGGAAAAAAATGTGATGGGCGGTTTAAATACACAAATAGTCACAGAAACAAACACCAAACAAAACCTGGGTCAAAATTCAGAAAAGCCATTGGCAAAACTACCACTAGTAGCATTACTTTGGGCATTACTTTGTTCATTGTTTTTGCTGTGGTTAGTAGCATTTACCAATAGGGATAATAGATTTGTGGTTTTTCCCTCCGACTATGGACAATTACCGATTAAAAAGGGGGAAGTAGACTACTTTGCATACGAAGAGGGTCAAGACAGTCAAGGTAGAGTAGCAGAATTCAATATAGCAGTTTTATCAGTAGAATATAAATGGCAGTTGGGTAGTACCTATCAGATTAAGTATAATAATGAAATAATTAATCTTGAATCCTTAAAATCCAGATTACAAGAGGAAGGGATACAAACAATCATGGAAGATCCCAGTGAGATTATTTCCGTAGGGACAGCTTCCTGTGAAGGTGATATAAAATCGGAACAGAGTCGTGCTTTGGAAAGATCCAAGCAAATTCAGTTATTGGTGAAAAAACTCTTTAGTGATAGCTTGAGTGTTAAAGCCTATAGACTATTGAATCTTGGACAATTTCAAAGAAAAGATTGTCAGAGTGATCAAGATTTAACTGCATATCAAAGGAGCATTATTATTATTGGGGTAAAGAAACAAGATGAGGGAGTTATTTTAGATGAGGCCTTGAGAGACAGACTAGAGAAAAAACCTTTTGCAGATTTTAAATTAGAGGATTATTCTTTGGGAGGGGTGGATATCTTTAAAACTATCTCTAGTAATTTGTAGTTGGGAGACGGTTTTTAAAAACTGTAGATGGCAAATTATACCAATAGAGAATTTGTAGACAAAATTTATCTATCTAAAGAGAGACTGGTTTTGTATCCAATCAAGACTATATATTAAATAGCCCGATTACCCTACCGGACTTTAGCTCCAAACCTCCTCTTGCAATTTTAATTTGTTTCATAATTACATAATTAAAAGTTTCAAGAGGGGGCTTTATTCTGATTTTCTGGGCATTGCTATAGAGACTAAGTAGGGAGGCACAATTATTTGTAGGATGGGTCGAGTAACGAGACCCATGGGGGTGTTGGGTTTCATACTTCAACCCAACCTACGTTCATCTTATATTTAATTCCATCCACCTACTGATTAGGGATTACAATATGGACATAATCCAGGATCGGCAAAAAATTTACCATCGGGATATAACTTCTCTTCTATAAAATTACACTTTTGACATTGGTAAATTACTCCCATAGTTAATGAGGTAGGTTGACCACAACTTTCACATGGTAAACCTTGAGTTCTGTCGGTAATACTAAATCCAGGTGTACCACATTGAGGACAACAACTGTAAATTTTTTCCACCAAATCCTGAGTAGCTTTTGCAATGTTGTTCATGCGGGTGGGATTATAAAGCGCTCGCATATCAGTCTCTATATGTAAATTACCATGGGGAGAATTATTTAAGGCAAAATTTACAGATTCATATAGCTGTTCTTGAGTGGTGATACCTTTAATAATTTCAGGATCTTGCCCATTGGAAGATTCAAACCAAACCACTAAACCATGGTCAGGAAAACCAACTTTAGCAGCAAATTTTTGTGCTGCTTCAAAACTATTGATCACCAAATGATTAAAATTAGTCTCTGTGGAAAACACCTCTCCCACAATTTGTAAGTCATTTTGTTGATCTAAAAGTAATACAATTTCTCTATTGGCATAAATATAAGGAAAATTAGGATGAGGCACAAAACTACCCTCACTTCCTATACCTATAGTTTCCCCAGTCATTTCCATTGCTTTTTTGGCTTTTAATTTAGCTGTGACTATTTGGGTATCTGGACGTTTTATATCTCTGGTAAACGTACCAAATTGATCGGTATTAAAGTTTGGGGGAACGACAACTTCTAGCCCCAGTTGCTTTTTTAATAATGGAGCAATGACATTTTCTTTATGGTGCATGGTTGCCAAAACGGCTACCCGATTGATAAATAAACTATTTAATAATTCTTGGGACATATTACTTTAGATGATTTCATTACTCCCCATTTCCCCCCTTTTTCTACCTCAGTCTAATTTTGGACTTGGGGAATCTGATCAGTTGGATTGTTTTGATTAACTTGATTCATTTGCACTAGTAACTTTTCTTTATTTCGTCTGCGAATTTTGGCATATATCTGAATACTAGCAGCCATCAAAATCACTAATCCAAAAATTACCCAAGCAGTAATATCAGTGGGGAGATTATTTTTGAAAATAGCCAACATGACAATAATAACTAGTAGCAAAGTTGGTGCTTCATTTAAAGCTCTTAGTTGCTGTCCACTCCATTTGCACTCATTTGCAGCCAACTGTTTCATCAATCTACCACAGTAATGATGATAAACTAATAAAATACCTACAAACCCCAACTTGAAATGCAACCAGGTTTCGTGAAATAGATCAAGATTGGTATAAAGAATGCCACCCGCCATAGCTAAGGTGACGATCATTCCGGGGATGGTGATGATATGATAAAGACGTTTTTCCATGATTTCATACTGATTTTTCAGTATGGTCTTAGCCGGTTCAGGTTCTTGATTGGCCTCAGCGTGGTAGATAAACAACCGTACTAGATAAAATAAACCAGCAAACCAGACTACAAACCCAACAATATGAAATGCTTTAAACCAATAATAAGCCATAAGTTCTCAATCACTCCGATTCAAGTTACAGACAATTGTAGATGATTGTATAATTAGTCTACCTGATCAGGATTTTTGTGACTGGGTATTGGTCAAGCGCACAAAGGCTAATAAATCCTGTAAAATCACCTCGTGGTAATGCTCTTGAGGATAATGACCCACATTGTTAAGTTTTATGATTTCAACATCGGGTACAGATTGAGCAAAACTCTCCGCCAGTTCTACAGACAACCAAGGATCAATAGCTCCCCACTGCACTAAAATCGGTTTTTGCCATTTCTGAAATCCCATTTCGATTTCTTTGGTTACTGCATCCAGTTGTAAGTTTCTAATGGTTGATAACAAGCTCCTTCCCGAAGCGGAGGTTTTTAAAAACGGTTTTCTATAAATGTCCAAATCTTTGTCTTCGATGCGATAACAGCTACCGCTTTCTAAGGTTCTATCCACTAATAAGGGGTCTTGAGTTATTATTTCCCCTGCTATGGGTAAACCCATTTGTCGGATTTTCCATGGAAGTTTGGCACTAGTGCCAATGGGGGTATTTAAAATAACAATGTTGGCAATTTTCTCAGGATGACGTAAAGCATATTGAAGTCCCACCGAACCCAAAAACCCCTGCACCACTAAGGAGAATTTTGGTAAATCAATGGCTTGAACAAAGTCTTCTAGGGCGTGAATAAATGCTTCCGGTGTGTAAGCAAAATCCTGCTTTTCAGGTTTACCTGAAAAACCATAACCAATCCAATCGGGAGCAATTGCTTTTGTCCCTTGTGCTGCTAATGCTGGTATAATATTTCTCCAGCTGTAACTTTGGGAAACTATACCATGTAGCAATAATACGGGTAATAGATTGCTCTTGCCCATGGGTTCAGCTTGTCTATAAAACCATTCTAGTGAGTTTACTGTTATTTTATGTTCTGTTATTGACATTTAATTTGAGAATTGGCGAATATTATCTGTTTAAAGCTGCAATAATCTGTCCGTTTGCAGCAGGAAATTCAAACTGCTCTAAATCATCTAAATTGACCCAACGGAATTCAGCACACTCTAAGGTCTGGGGAGTACCATCCAGGTAGTCACAATGATAGACCCTCAAGGTGACCTGCAGGTGGGAATAGGTATGGTCAATGGTTATCAAATGTTCTCTCACGGCAATTTTAATGCCTAATTCTTCCCTAATCTCCCGCACTATACAATCTTGGATGGTTTCCCCTTCCTCCATTTTCCCACCAGGAAACTCCCATAGATTGGCCATGGACCCTGTGGGTAACCGACGGTCAATTAAAATTTGTTTTTCCTGATTCCAAATCACCCCAACCCCAATAATTTTATGGGGAAGAATGGTGTTCTGTTGAGGGTTAGGAGTTGTCATATTTAAAAACTAAAATCTAAAATATAGTAGTTTTTTATTTTGGTTTAAGTGGGTGGGTGGAATTAAATATAAGATGAACTTAGGTTGGGTTGAAGTATGAAACCCAACGCCCACAGGTGTATTATTCCTTGTTGTCGCTTTTACTTGTTTCAGTTTTATCCAGGGACAGATCAAAGTTCATCCTCTGCTCCGCATTACGTAAAAAATAACCACTGATCATTGCTGAAGCAAGCAATCTACCCAAGTTTTCCTTACTGGTGGTAATGGCAATTCCAAAGTGTTCTGAGGGTAAATTACCCAGTAGTCCCACAATGTTGCGCTCCATCACCTGAAATACTTCTGAGGATGTAGGTTTAGACAGTTGATTTACTGCTTCAGGACTCAAAGACTTAACGTATTGCCATAAGAGGTTACTGTTCTCAACTTCACCATGAAAAAACTCGGATACTTCCCTAGGTTGGTTACTCACTGCTGCTCTCCTTTGCTACAACTACGTAATCTGATAATTGATACCTAAATAATTAGCCAGTTAACGGTTTTGTATCTGAAATGATAAAAAATTTAGGCTTACGACCTGACACTTAATATAACAGGTTATTCTGAATCTGGAAATTAGGTTTAACCGTACAAAAATTAGATCAGTTGTCCGAACAGGGTTGGTAAATGGCGAAGTCCCATATCCAATCCCTGTCTTCCACTTAACTAACAAGATATTCACTCATGCTAGTTTTACATCTACGCAGTCTTGTTAAGGCTTCTCTTTCAATTTGTCGCACCCTTTCTCGACTAATATTCAACACCTCTCCAATTCTGGCCAAGGTCATAGACTGACCGTCTACCAAACCAAAACGCAGTTTAATTACCTCCCTTTGCTGGGGAGTAAGATGGGTCATCATCCGATCTAATTCGGAAGATAGGGAAGATTGAATCACATAATCTTCCGGTGACGCACCCGGGTCTTCTAGCATTTCTCCCAGTTCAGTGTCGTAATTATCCCCTAAACGTAAGTCCAGGGATAAGGGTAGGCGAGCTTTTTCTAAACAGTCCCTCACTTGTTTAGGTGTTATTTCCAGCTCTTGAGCAAGTTCAGCTATACTGGGTGACCTTCCCAAGGTTTGTGATAAATACCTTTGGGCTTTTTTGATTTTGTTGAGTTTTTCAGTAATGTGTATGGGCAGTCTAATAGTCCTGGCTTTTTCTGCAATAGCACGAGTAATTGCCTGACGTATCCACCAATAAGCATAGGTGGAAAACCTATAGCCTTTACTGGGGTCAAACTTCTCCACGCCCCGCTGCATCCCTATACTACCCTCCTGAATTAAATCAAGTAGGTCTACATTACGCTTAATATATTTTTTGGCTACAGATACTACCAGACGTAAATTGGCTTCTACCATCTTACGTTTAGCAATTTCCCCCTGACCCAGCAACCGATTTAATTCTTGTGGATCTAACTGCGCTGCTTTTGCCCACTCTTCTAAACTTGGCTGACGGTTTAACTCTTGAGCTAGATTATCTTTTGTCTCATACAATGCTGTGGATTTTTGCACCTGTTTACCATAATAAATCTCCTGTTCATGGGTTAAAAGTGGTACTTTGCCAATCTCCCGCAGGTAAGTCCGCACTATGTCCGTGGGTGTTTGAGCGGTTTTCATGGCGTTACTGTTTAATGATGCTAGGTTTGCTGGTAGTGTCATTAGCTAATGCCTTACTATTTTACAACTCGGGTAAACTGGGAAACCATCTCAAGTTTTGTAACTTATACACCCGATCAGGTCGGTTGTTGATATCAACTCGATAGAGGCTTTTTAACTGTTAGAGTTTATGGTGATTTATTGGTACTGAAAAGTACATATAAACTACATACAATGTTTTAAGTAATCCGTCAAATATTTTTACTTGATGTGATTATTACGAATTGTAACTTTTATGAGAAAAGTTGACTACCGGGAAACCCGAACTTTTTTGGTTTTATAGAGTACGGTTAATTTACCCAAAAGAGGACAAAGGCGAACTAGAACGCTTTCTCAATAATCATTTTTAGCTATTAACTCCCCTCCTGAGCGTTCCAGTTGGATTTACATTATAAATCGCCACATAATTGTTAATATCTCTCAATAATAACCATATTAATTTACCCATATTGATAAACGGTTACCAATATGGGTCATTTCTAAATCCCAGTTATGCCCACCTCCACCTATAGGGGGGTGAGCCCCTGCAATTACGCCATTAACTCTCCTTGATGTGGAGACTTGGGAAGATAGGTTTTTAAAAAGAGTACTCCTGAATGGTTTTGACATCCAAGCTTATATTCTGTAAAGAGCGAATAGCAGCTACGGTTGCTTTTGCACCCGCTATGGTGGTAATTATAGGTATCTTATACCCTAATGCTGTACGTCTAATCAATTGTCCATCAGTACGGGCTTCTTGTCCTGAAGGTGTGTTAATGATTAACTGAATTTGTCGGTTTTTAATGGCATCCAGCACATGGGGACGACCTTCATGCAGTTTAAGAATGGTCTCAATTTGTAGACCCTGTTCCCTTAGAAATTCACTGGTTCCCTGAGTAGCAATCACCTTAAAGCCTAGCTGAATAAATTCTTTGATCACTTCCACTACTAAGCTCTTGTCTCGATCGCTCATAGATACAAACACAGTACCTTGGAGTGGTAATTTTTCCCCTGCACCCATTTCTGCTTTAGCAAATGCTCGCCCAAAATCAACGTCAATACCCATTACCTCACCGGTTGAACGCATTTCCGGTCCTAATAGGGTATCTGTACCAGGGAATTTATTAAAGGGTAAAACAGCTTCCTTAACTGCTATATGTTGGGGAATAACTTCTTGGGTAAAGTTTAATTCTTCGAGTGTTTTACCAGACATAATTAGGGATGCCAATCTAGCCAAGGGAACTCCTGTAGCTTTAGAGACAAATGGCACCGTACGAGAGGCACGGGGATTGGCTTCTAAAATGTAAACCTGGGGAGAATAGCTACTAGCACCCACAACGGCAAACTGAATGTTCATTAAGCCGACTACTGATAAGGCTTTTGCCAGTTCTACAGTCCAAGTTCTAATTTGGTTCAAAACCGCAGGGGAAAGAGAAATGGAAGGGAGGGAACATGCCGAGTCTCCTGAGTGAATACCCGCCTGTTCAATGTGCTCCATAATGCCCCCAATCACTACTCTCCCTTGATGATCGGCGATCGCATCTACATCAACTTCAATGGCATTTTCCAGGAACTTATCAATGAGGATAGGATGTTCTGGCTCTACTTGAACTGCAAAGCTCATATATCTTTCTAATTCTGAGTCAGAGTAAACTATTTCCATAGCTCTTCCTCCCAGAACGTAACTAGGACGAACTACCACTGGATAGCCAATGCGCTTGGCTACAATTAATGCATCTTCATAACTTCTGGCTATACCATTAGCTGGTTGGGCGATTTTTAGTTTTTCCAAAATCTTTTCAAATCGCTCGCGATTTTCCGCCATATCAATAGAATCGGGAGATGTTCCCCAAATACGGGTAACTGTGGATGGGGATTTCTCCAAGTATTCTTGTAGGGGGACTGCTAACTTGAGAGGAGTTTGTCCACCGAACTGAACAATAATACCCACTGGATTTTCCGCTTCAATAATGTTGAGAACATCCTCCTTGGTCAGAGGTTCAAAATATAGGCGATCGCTGGTATCATAATCTGTAGAAACCGTTTCTGGATTAGAATTAACCATAATGGTTTCATAGTTGGCGGATTTTAAGGCGTATGCTGCATGACAACAACAATAATCAAATTCTATTCCCTGACCGATGCGGTTAGGTCCACCACCTAAGATCATTACCTTAGGCTTATCAGTGGGTAGAATTTCAGTTTCCTCCTCATAGGTGGAATAATAATAGGGTGTAAAAGCCTCAAACTCCGCTGCACAGGTATCCACAGTCTTATAAACTGGAATTACACCCAATTGTTTACGATATGCTCTAACCTCATCCTCCTTAGTTTTGGTGCAGAAAGCAATTTGGCGATCGCTAAAACCATTGCGTTTAACCTCATACATCTGCACCTTTGTCAGTTGTTGTAGAGGTGTGCGTTTCAAGAACTTCTCAGTTTCCAGAATTTGGTGCAATTTATCCAAAAACCAGGGGTCAATAGCAGTCAATTCATAAATTTCCTCATTGCTCAGACCCAACTGCATAGCGTGACGTAGGGCAAAAATCCTTTCAGGATTGGGGGTACGTAATTGAGCGCGAACCTGTTCTCCACTGGGTAGCTTTTCCGCTTTATCTGCTCCCCATCCAGCACGACCAGTTTCCAAAGAGCGTAAAGCCTTTTGGAAAGACTCATTAAAAGTTCTGCCAATAGCCATTGCTTCACCCACAGACTTCATTTGAGTAGTTAATACCGGATCTGATCCAGGGAACTTCTCAAAAGCGAACCGGGGAATCTTAGTCACCACATAGTCAATAGTAGGTTCAAAAGAAGCGGGGGTTTTTTTGGTAATATCATTTTTAATCTCATCCAAAGTATAACCCACAGCCAATTTAGCGGCCATTTTAGCAATAGGAAATCCAGTAGCTTTAGAAGCTAAAGCGGAACTACGGGATACACGGGGGTTCATTTCAATCACCACCACATCCCCATTTACAGGATTGACAGCAAATTGAATATTAGAACCCCCCGTTTCTACCCCTATTTCCCGGATAATCTTAATTGCCATATCCCGCAATCGTTGGTATTCCTTATCCGTTAGGGTTTGAGCTGGAGCTACAGTAATAGAATCCCCAGTATGTATCCCCATAGGATCTAAATTCTCAATAGAACAGATAATTACCACATTATCTGCTAGGTCTCGCATTACTTCCAACTCATATTCTTTCCAACCCAGTAAAGACTGGTCAATTAAAATTTGTGACACAGGACTAGCATCAATACCCACCTGGGCCATCAATTCAAATTCTTCCTTATTGTAGGCAATACCCCCACCAGTACCCCCCATGGTAAAAGCTGGACGAATAATTAAGGGGTAAGATCCTATTCTCTGTGCGATCGCCTTTGATTCTTCCAAACTGGATGCTGTACCACTGGGACAAACATTCACGCCAATTTTCTCCATGGCGTCATTAAACAATTTTCGGTCCTCAGCTTTTTCAATTGCTGGTAATTTGGCACCAATCAGTTCAACATTATACTCTTCTAAAACGCCATTCTTAGCCAAAGCTACGGCAATGTTTAAAGCAGTTTGTCCACCCATGGTAGGGAGCAGAGCATCAGGACGTTCTTTAGCTATAACCTTAGCTACCATTTCCGGTGTTAAAGGTTCAATATAGGTGCGGTCTGCTGTTTCTGGATCGGTCATAATAGTAGCAGGGTTAGAATTGACTAGTACTACTTCAAAACCCTCTTCCCGTAAAGCTTTACATGCTTGAGTACCTGAGTAATCAAACTCACAAGCCTGACCAATCACGATTGGACCAGAACCTAACAGAAGTATTTTGTGGATATCTTGACGACGGGGCATAGTTTTTACTTTAGATCGGGAAAATACAAATCTTGACTATTATGAACTAACTGTTAACAAAATATATGGAAAATACATAACATAATATGGAAAATACATAACACATAGGAAGTTAGAATTTCCTCGTGTTAGGTGTGCGATACACAGAAAGTTGAAATCAGGCAAGTTTCAGCGTGTGATTTTGAAGTGTATTAAATTCTATTAAATTTTATTAAGGTTTAAGCACAAAGTTAACTGTTGTTCTTACCCCTCTTCTACCCCCCTCCAAAGGTCTTAACTTCCATTCTTCTACCCCCTCCCTAGCAGCTTCATCCAGCTCATTATCACCACTGGGACGATCCACAATTACAGAAGTAATATTACCATTACTATCTGCGTCCAGAATTAAATGAACAGTAGTTTTTGTGCCACTTCTACCCCGCCTTTTAGCTCCCTCCGGATATTTGAGGGGTGGACATCGGATACAATCCACACGACTTAGAATGGCACCGCTGTTGGGACTCGCTTTAGGGGTTGGTGTCTCCTCTATCTTTCTTGTATTCTCCACCCCATCACCATTTCCAATCCCATCACCATTCCCAACCCCATCACCATTCCCAACCCCATTACCTAGTGGTGTTTGGGGAATATTATTTGCATCAGTTCCACCGATGGGTGTATTGTGAGCGTTTCCATCGCTGACGGTTGTTGGCTGTGCGATCAGTAACTTAGTGTTAGTGATACTTGTTACTACAGGTTGTGTAGTTTCTGTTTGTATAACTTTGGGTATTGGTAGTTGAGGATTTGGTCTGATCTGATCTCTCACTTTAGTAGTAGGAGCAATTTTTGACCCTACTCTTCTTGTTGTGACCCGAGGAATAGTTGAACTCAGTGGATATTTGACAACAGAATCCCCCGTATTTAAATTCTTAGGTTCAGGAATAGGATTATCCATCCTAGGAAAAGTGGCCCTGGGCATGAGAACCTTAAAGTTTTTATTACCAGTGATCTTTCCACTACTTAGACTACCGGATTTGCTCTCAGTTGGTGAGATTTTCATTTCTGGTGGTTTGGTCACTGTTTCCTTTATAGGTTCAGGTTCCTCAATAATTTCCAGTTCAACTACCTGTGGATTCTCTTGTTTAAATTTCCGTAATAATTCACCAAAAACTAATCCTATCAAACCAATATGTATTACGAAAGAGGCCATGACACTGTACATCAAAAAAGATTTTAGTGACCTGGCTTCTTTTTCTCGCTGTTTGAGAACTATCCTTGAAGATGCCATACTTAAATATTAAACTTCCTAGCTCTGAAGAGACAGAGATTTGTTGAATAGTTCATAAATGTGATCTCCTAGGCTGACACAAGTGCCAATAGGAGATGTTTGAGCGAAGAATACCGTTAATGGTAATTTAGTTTACTAGCAATAAACTTACTTCTTCCAGCCTTCATCCGCTTGTTCTAGTACATAGGCTGCCACATTCTCAATTTGAGCAGATTTTAGTCTCTTACCGAATGCTGGCATAGCACCTTTACCCTTTGTAACCTGAGAAACAATGGCTTCCTGGGAGTACATGTCATACTTTTCTAAAGCCTCTTTTTTGAGTGTCTTAGCTGCATTGACTAAGTTTTTACCACCAAGATGACATTGGGCACAATTAGCTTTAAATACACTTGCTCCAGCTTCTGCATCCACTGCTAAAGCTGAATTGCTGAAGGCAAGTGTGAAAATTGCAATACCCAGTAGTAATACGGAAATAATTCTCTTCATGTGTTTTCTCTTTACAGCAAACTTGGATTTCGGAGTTAATGGAAATTTCCTCGTTTATTTTATTGGTCCTGTTTTCCATTAGTCAAACGACAGATGGTCAAACTTAGGCTGTCCTCAGGATGTATAAGTGAGTTTATGAGTGGCATCTCTCCGGATGCTTGACACGTTAGCTTGAGTTTTAGCCAGTTCAAAAATAGCCTTAGCGCGATTCTTAGAACCAAAGTTGTAATTATGTCTAGTTACTCCGCAATGTTGACGGAATAGAGTCTCCTGTTTGTTATTGGGTTTTAATTCCCAACATACCCATGACAAAACCAGTCGGTTGAAAACCGACTTGAGCTTTGATCCAGGACTATCCTAAGACATGGGTAACTGCTTGAGCTATATAATGAGATAGTCCCCGATTACCAACTAGACTTGACAACTCCAGGTAATAAACCTTGATGTGCCCATTCTCGAAGAACGTTGCGAGATAGTCCAAAGTCCCGATAAACACCTCTAGGACGACCAGTCAACCAACAACGGTTTTGACGACGGGTAGGTGCGCTGTTGCGTGGTAGTTGTTGAATTTTTCGGTGCACCTCTAGTTTTTCCAGAGGTGATTCTGTAGTTCTAAACTCTTCCAACAGTGCTTCTCGTTTGGCAGCATACTTTGCTGCTAACCCAGCGCGTTTTTTTTCGCGCTCAATCATGCTCTTTTTAGCCATAAAAATCCAATTTATTAAAAGGCCGCATTCCCTATATTACATCCTACATCTACAGAAAGTCTCTATCAAGTCAAATAAAATTCAAATTTATCAAAATTTGTGGTCTAAAAACATCGTCTTTGATGACTTCTAATTCTTTAGCTATTTTAAGCCCGTGACGAGGATTGAACTCGTGACCTCACCCTTACCAAGGGTGTGCTCTACCACTGAGCCACACGGGCAAACCATAGTATGCTTTTACGTTTAATTAAGTGGTGGGCCGGGCTAGATTCGAACTAGCGTAGGCGCAAGCCAGCGGATTTACAGTCCGCCTCCATTAACCGCTCGGACACCGACCCTTTCTGTTCCACTTTTACTAAGTTAGCAGCACTTTTTGATTTTGGCAAGGGGTTAGGAAAAATTTTTTCTGGCATAGTGAAATAGCTGAGCCATAGTTGACCTCTCCCCGCTCTAATTGGTATATTAGCCGTTCAGTCCACAATTTTGCCAATTCAACCACAATTGAAAACATGTCTATAGAAAATAATCCAGCTTCTGTGACCAAACAAGCCCTGGCTGCTCTTGCAAGTGCTATAGAGGCTCAAGGGCACAAGCGCGAGTATGCTGAGGCTATGGCAGCATCGATAATTTTTCAGGCTGATCTGGACCTGCGGAATGCTCAACTTGCTAATCTTTTAGGATGGCTCAAACAAGAGCATGAGGAAATTTATGAATCCGCCTTGAGTGTAGTTGAAAGCACTCGCCAGGAGTTTGAAAACCGAGTATCTAGAGGTTAAGTTCCTGATAATTTTATTCCACTGGCTCCACAGGTGATTTCCATATTATTTGTAGGATGGGTTGGCGATGGTATAACCGATGGGGGTGTTGGGTTTCATAGTTCAACCTAACCTACGTTCATCTTATATTTAATTCCACCCACCTACTTACTAAGGATTTTTAGCTATTTCCTTACCCAAAATATCTAATGCCTTAGCAAATTGGGGATCTTCTAGGGTTGCCAGCTTTTCCCGTTCCTTCACCCACAAATTTTGTCTTTGGGCATCGGTTAAATCTACAACTACATCGGGATCAATACCATGCTTATTAATATCTCTACCAGCGGGTGTATGGTACTTAGCAATAGTAACTGCTAGTCCCGATCCATCCCGTAAAGGACGGACTGATTGAACTAAACCTTTGCCGAAGGTTTGTGTACCCACCACCATTGCCCGTCTATTGTCTTGTAGGGCCCCAGAAAGAATTTCACTAGCACTAGCGGATCCTTTATCTACCAATACAACTAAAGGTTTACTAGTTAAAGCGCGATCTCTGGCGGATTCTCGTTGCTTTTCCCCTTGGCGGTCAATAGTAGATACAATGGTTCCCTTATCTAACCACATGCGAGCAATATCTATACTTGTATATAGAAGTCCACCCGGATTACCTCGTAAGTCTAATATATAGCCATCAACCCGATTAGCTTCTAAATTTTCAATAGCACCTCTCATTTCCTTGCTAGCATTGGCACTAAATTGATTAAGGCGAATATAACCAATATTACCTGCAGGGGTTTGTTTTTGAGAAAATTTAACTGGGTGAATTTCAATTCTGGCCCTAGTAATATCAAATGTTTTAGTCTTTCCATTTCGGGAGATTTTCAATTTGACCTGAGTTCCCGGTTCGCCCCGAATTAGAGAGACGGCCCGATTGGTATCCATACCTTGAGTGGTTTTACCATTAATTTCTAAAATTACATCTCTGGCCAAGATGCCCACCTTAAATGCTGGTGTATCTTCAATAGGAGCAATCACAACTAGTTGTTTAGTTTTTTCGTCTTGACTTATAGTTATGCCAATACCCGTTAGCTCACCGGATGTATCAACTTGCATATTTTTAAATTCATCCGGATCCATAAATCGAGTGTAGGGGTCTCCTAACTTTTTGAGCATTTCGCGAATTGACTTATAGGCTATTTGTTTATTACCATAGGACTTGCCTAAGTACTCTTGACGAACAGCTTGCCAATTGACCTGATTAAAACTACCGTCAACATATTGGCGGTTTACAATTTGCCAAACCTCATCTATCAGTTCCTTGGGACTGGACTGAAACAAGGCCTGACCACGGCAGTGAATACCAAGACCACCGACCACAATTGTAGAAACAGCCACAGCTGTAGCACTTAGAACAAGTCTACTTTTTGTAATTACCATAATGACAGTTATGCCAGGAGAAAAGTTGATTGTCACATGACTAACATAACACAGGATTGAGTTGACGCTCTACCGTACTGGAACGGGGGAGAATTGGCAGGCTATCGAAAGATTCCCAAACGGTTTTTAGTTATTATCCCTTTATATAGCGTTTTGTCCAAGTAGATATTAATTTGTGTTGATTCACTTTGCTATTGTTTTTTGGGGAAGATTTAGGCTGAAATTATTGTCATAACTGGGTTAGAGACTTTTTTAAAAAATCTCAAAAAACTACTTGACATTCCCAAAGATAGTTGTTAAATTATTTGGAGTGAGGCAAACAAGCCCCGCAACCGAACCGAGACAAAATAATACTTTGAAAGAGTAAAGACAACCATTCCTCGTCTAAGAAATTCAAGCTAACGAATTCTGGCGATGCAAAAGGATTCGTTAGTCAAATCATAATAGTAGAGCTAAAAGCAAACTTAACAAAACGGAGAGTTTGATCCTGGCTCAGGATGAACGCTGGCGGTATGCTTAACACATGCAAGTCGAACGGGGTGCTTAGGCATCTAGTGGCGGA
>NZ_LMVE01000028.1:0-1330 GCF_001432185.1 Cylindrospermopsis sp. CR12
AGCTTACTTGCGATCGCAAGGAGTTGATCCTAATAGTTTACCTAATCATGCTAAGTAAATGGGCTATGTAAATGTAGGTGGAACTTATCTAACATTTTGTCATCCCATTCATTAAGAACAGATACAAGAGAGTTGTTGAAAAATAAGGGATAATAATCAAGCAGACAGTAGGACTTTATATTTTTCTGCCAGATGATAACCCAGGTTCATTGTTAGGGTAGTTTTCATTACCCCACCTGTTTGGTTAAAGACAGCGATTGTTTTAGTCATTTTCTCTTTTTAGGGGTCTCCACTAAATTCTAACATTGACGAAAAACGTTTTCCGTCAAATAATTACCACATCCCTATCAGATTCTGTATTACTGCGATTGCCTGCTTATTAAAAAACTTTCTTTGACAAAGCATTAGTTAATCATTACTGGCTAATGAACTAATCTTGGTGGTAAAACTCGTTCCCAAAATTCCCCTGAGCATTTCCTACGGGCGATCGCTTGACCACAAGATGAGGGTTGAATCCTTTCCCTATCGACATAAATAAATGACGGAAAACGTTTTCCGTCATGTGATAATCCAGTTATTCCAATGGTTATTGTTTAAGGGTCTGTGTATGAGAATGAAAAGGGCGACTCTTTTTCCTGAATAATAGGCGATCGCATAGCAAATCCGTGTATTGAGAATTGTAGACCTATTCTGGATACACCCGGATAGAGCAGCAATTATTATAAAAGAGAATTTATCAAGCCTCTGGATGAGGTATGGTGAAGGGAAACTTTCATGCACGGTTTTGAAGACCAACGGGATTGGTGACAATCTCGTTGAGTTTAATACGAAACCCAACAAACCAACGGGATATAAACGGGATATATATAAATGCGATTGCATTGCATTCTCTACAGGATCTCGCGAAGCATTCCCTTGTCACCTTTATTATATACTACTAAATAAGACCACAGATACTTTTAAAAACCAACACAAAACCAAAAACAAATGCTAAAATTAGTCAGATGGGACTACTTTCCAACCCTGCACCCCCTCTTATCAACCGTGCGCCAACCTTTAACCACTCCCCTTGCTGGGGAATCCCTCAATCTCCCAGATCACACCCAGCTACCAGACTCTGATGATAATTTCGTGAAGAATTTCCAAGAACACCCACAAAGCATAATATTAACCACATCTATTGAACCCTTACTAAAAGAAATCCATCCCAATGGAGACTATTGCATAGGACAGGATAGTGGTATATATTGGCGGTTCACAGAACCTCTGGAAAAAGGGGTAGAAGCACCAGACTGGTTCTATGTTCCTGGAGTACCATCCAGGCTAAATG
>NZ_LMVE01000028.1:1461-2694 GCF_001432185.1 Cylindrospermopsis sp. CR12
GGTGTACGAACAAGCGGTAAAAGTGCCATATTATGCCATATTTAATGGTTTTAAGGGTACACTGGAGGTATATCATTTACAGGGAAAAAGATACAAAGAAATAAAGGCAAACAGGCGAGGACACTATGCCATACCAGAGATGGGGATAGAATTGGGAATACTGTATGACAATCAGAACCCACCCACACCGTGGTTAAGATGGTGGGATGAAAAAGGGAGCTTGTTATTGACAGGAAATGAGCGTGCGGAACAAGCAGAAGCTATTGCTATTCGGGAACGATTAGCAAAGGAGCAGGAGCGGGGAGCTAAAGAGCAAGCAGAAGCTATCGCTACTCGAGAACGAGAGGCTAAAGAGCAAGTAGAAGCTATTGCTGTTCGGGAACGATTAGCAAAGGAGAAGGAGCGGGGAGCTAAAGAGCAAGCAGAAGCTATCGCTACTCGAGAACGAGAGGCTAAAGAACAAGCAGAAGCTATTGCTATTCGGGAACGAGAGGCTAAAGAACAAGCAGAAGCTATTGCTATTCGAGAACGCCAACAAAAAGAAAAACTAGTTGCCTATCTACGTTCCCTTGGTATTGACCCAGAGAAAATATAAAATAAATTCCCATTCTTGGGTGCGACCTAAAAAGGTCTTTCTGTTACGGTAAGGTTAATTTCTTAACAAAACTATACAATCCGTGACCTAAGCTGTCGTGTACCTAGAACGACTCTCTATCAATTTAATTTATCATGTTTAAATGAGCTATTTGATTTCCAGCTCCTTTTTGTTATGTCTATAATCTTGTTTTTAACCTGGAAAAATTAGTCTATTTTATGATTTTACCTTGAATATCTTAATTTTATTTATTTGTTCACAATTCCTATAACAGGATATAAATAAAAGCTAACTTAATCAAACTTAAATTACATAGGAGTTAACATAAAATAATCATTCCTTCCACATGTTAGGAGTAGCAGGTGTATTCGGTGGTAGCTTGTTCAGCGCTATGCACGGTTCCTTGGTAACATCTTCCTTAGTAAGAGAAACAACCGAAACCGAGTCTCAGAACTATGGTTACAAGTTCGGACAAGAGGAAGAAACCTACAACATCGTAGCAGCACACGGTTACTTCGGACGCTTGATATTCCAATATGCTTCATTCAACAACAGCCGTTCACTACACTTCTTCTTGGCAGCATGGCCAGTAGTAGGAATCTGGTTTACAGCACTGGGTGTAAGCACCATGGCATTCA
>NZ_LMVE01000029.1:0-29334 GCF_001432185.1 Cylindrospermopsis sp. CR12
GAAAAACTATTTTATATCCTGCTGTACTGCAAATGTTATCCGACGTTTGACTTGCTGAGTGTGTTGTTCAACTTTGACCGCTCCTGTGCTCATGATTGGGTACATCGACTACTATCTGTGCTAGAAACCACTTTAGGAGAAAAGCAAGTTTTGCCAGCACGCAAACTCAGGAGCATGGAGGAATTCACCAAAAGGTTTCCAGATGTGAAGGAGGTGATTGTGGATGGTACGGAGCGTCCAGTCCAGCGTCCTCAAAACCGAGAACGCCAAAAAGAGTATTACTCTGGCAAGAAAAAGCGGCATACATGCAAGCAGATTACAGTCAGCACAAGGGAGAAACGAGTGATTATTCGGACGAAAACCAGAGCAGGTAAAGTGCATGACAAACGGCTACTCCATGAATCAGAGATAGTGCAATACATTCCTGATGAAGTAGCAATAGAGGGAGATTTGGGTTTTCATGGGTTGGAGAAAGAATTTGTCAATGTCCATTTACCACACAAGAAACCGAAAGGTAAGGAGTTAACACAGCAGCAAAAGGAGGAGAATCGAGAACTCAGTCGTCAGCGAGTTGTGTGTGAGCACGCTCACTCTGGAATTAAGAGATATAACTGTGTACATTCTGTATATAGGAATCGTGTGACCGATTTTGATGATCAATTGATGTTGGTCAGTGCAGGGCTATGGAACTTCTATTTAGATGCAGCATAAATTCAATCGGGATGGGGGAAGTTCTGTCATCCGGAAATATGCTTTTATTTCCCAACAGCTCTATTTTTAAAAACCAACACAAAACCAAAAACAAATGCTAAAATTGAGCAGATGAGACTACTTTCCAACCCTGCACCCCCTCTTATCAACCGTGCGCCAACCTTTAACCACCACCCAAAATGGAACCACTCCCCTTGCTGGGGAATCCCTCAATCTCCCAGATCACACCCAGCTACGGGACTCTGATGATAATTTCGTGAAGAATTTCCAAGAACACCCACAAAGCATAATATTAACCACATCCATTGAACCCTTACTAAAAGAAATCCATCCCAATGGAGACTATTGCATAGGACAAGATAGAGATGGGCATAGAATTGGGAATACTGTATGACAACCAGAACCCACCCACACCGTGGTTAAGATGGTGGAGGGATTCACTATAAGTTAGGAGTAATAAAATGACAGCAGCTTTAAACGAATTAGTGATACTATCTCCCATGGAAGAGATTCCCAACGGGTATCTAAACATCATGGGGTATGTTGACAAATCCGAGGTTAACGGACCCGGTCGTCGTGCTGTGGTATGGATGCAGGGTTGTCCTCGCCATTGTTCCAGTTGTTTTAATCCCCAGTCTTGGAGTTTTGAAGTTAACAAGTTAGTTGCTATTGATGACCTAGCGGAAGATATCCTGAGAAATTCTGAAAATACAGGGGTTACTTTTTCAGGAGGAGAACCATTTCTGCAAGCCAAGTCCCTAGCGATTTTGGCAAGAAAACTCAAAGCTAGGGGTTTAAATGTAATGTCCTTCAGCGGTTTTACCCTCCAGGAATTACAGTCGGAATCAGCACCCCCCGGTTCTCGGGAATTATTAGGAGAATTGGACATTTTAATTGATGGTCCATTTGTAGATTCCTTAGCTATTAACTCCCCCACCTCCCCCGTATCCTCCCGGAACCAAAAAGTCTATGTGTTTAACCCAGAGTTTAATGATAAGATCACCTGGGCCAGCGATCAAATAGAAGTTCACATTCTGAAAGATGGAGCACGAATTGTGACCGGTTATCAAGGTTCCCTGGAACTGTTTAATTAAGCTTCTCCGGTCTAAAGACACGGAGATTTCTGAAGAGTCCATAAACGAACTTTCTGAGGCTGGCTTAAACAGCCTCTACTGATTCCGCTAAGATCAATTCCTAGCATCACCGCTACTTTTTTCAAAATATTAGCAGCACCATTACAGTCCGCATTAATTTTGAACCCATCAGAAGTTTGATATACTCCACGACTAACTCGTTTCCCGCTTGCTTCCCACCCTTCGGGTTTTTCACCGAATTTAGGTATGACGTACTCCAATATCGCTGTTATTGATTTATCGGACTTGATAAGAACTTGTTGGCATCCGTACATTGTTCGACCTTCAATGTTTGTTGATTTCAAAAGTATAGTTGAGATATGATTTACTTGTCAATAGCAGCCACGAAACAATATGAAGACAACACTGGAATACAGAATAGGAAATCACTCAAAAGGTAATGCAGTAGTGCATCTTGTATGGATACCTAAACGCCGAAAAAAGGTATTATCTGGAGAGATAGCTAAATGCCTTAGACAGATAATTTACGAACTAGCCAAAGAAAAAGACTGGGATATCCTCTCTCTTGAGGTTGCTCCAGACCATGTTCATTTATTTGTAGAACATCAACCAGATGTTGCTATAAATCAAGTGGTTAAAGCTTTTAAAGGACGGTCATCTAGCTTGTTAAGACGAAAATTTCCTGAATTACTTAAACTTCCTAGCCTATGGACTAATAGTTATTTTTATTCCACTGCTGGACAGGTTTCAGCAGATGTTATTAAAAGGTATATTGAAGATCCGCGTCACGGTTAAATATCAAGGCGAATAAATTCGCCGTTGGCACTTCCTGTCTAAAGCCAAGTGGCTTCCGTGCCGGCGATTTTCTTGTGATAAAAAGTGGCCTGTAGCTAACAGTCCTAAGAATCTGGTATGGTAGCTACAGAATCTACTTATTGAGGCTATGCAAACCCTACCATCCCTTGAGACTGGTAAAATCATCACCAGCCAACCTACTTTTGACACCACTATTAAACGTCGTAAAACCCGTGCTGTTAAGGTGGGGGATGTGATTATTGGTGGTGGCTACCCCGTGGTAGTACAGTCAATGATTAATGAAGACACCTTAGATATTGATGGCTCTGTCAGCGCTATTCGTCGTCTCCATGAAATTGGCTGCGAAATAGTTAGAGTAACTGTTCCCAGTATGGCCCATGCCAAAGCATTAGCGGAAATTAAACAAAAGTTACAACAAACTTACAGGGATGTTCCCATTGTAGCTGATGTTCACCACAACGGGATGAAAATTGCCTTAGAGGTGGCTAAACACATCGAAAAAGTACGAATCAATCCAGGATTATACGTATTTGAGAAACCGAACACCAATCGCACTGAATATACAAAAACTGAGTTTGACGAAATAGGGGAAAAAATTCGTGAGACCCTAGCTCCACTGGTAGTGTCACTGCGAGATCAAGGTAAAGCTATGCGTATTGGAGTGAACCATGGTTCTCTAGCAGAAAGAATGTTATTTACCTATGGTGATACGCCCGAGGGTATGGTAGAATCAGCTTTAGAATTTATCCGTATTTGTGAATCTCTGAATTTTTACAACATTGTTATTTCCATGAAAGCATCGCGGGTTCCGGTGATGGTAGCTGCATACCGACTCATGTCCAAACGGATGGATGATTTGGGTATGGATTATCCCTTACATTTAGGGGTGACGGAAGCAGGAGATGGTGAATATGGTAGAATTAAATCCACTGCGGGGATTGCCACCTTGTTAGCAGATGGTATTGGTGATACCATTCGCGTGTCTTTAACAGAATCACCGGAAAAGGAGATTCCCGTTTGTTACAGCATTCTTCAAGCTCTGGGTTTGCGGAAAACAATGGTTGAATACGTCGCTTGTCCTTCTTGTGGTAGGACTTTATTTAATCTAGAGGAGGTGCTCCATAAAGTTCGGGAAGCAACAAAACATTTAACCGGGTTAGATATTGCTGTTATGGGTTGTATTGTCAACGGTCCAGGGGAAATGGCTGATGCGGACTATGGATATGTGGGCAAAAATCCCGGTTTTATCTCTTTGTATAGAGGTAGAGAGGAGATTAAAAAGGTTCCAGAAGACCAAGGGGTGGAAGAATTAATTAATTTAATTAAAGCTGATGGTCGTTGGATAGATCCTTAATTGACTGACACTCCCCCCACTTGTGGGGGGTCGGAGTGTGTTAATATCCCTCATAATGGATTTTGGGTGGGTACGCCCACAGGACGAGGAAAACTGATAGGTGTGTGTAGCACCTTCCTTAAATATACACAGTGACGAACACTTTTAGTCAGGGGAGTGGTAAATCTATCTATCAGTTCTATCCTAGCTCCCAAAATATTGGCAGTATGTTCTAAATTTTGATTTTCTTCCTGTGTCCAGGTTCCCCGATAAATGATTGCCAAACCGCCTTTTTTGATTAAGGGTAATGCATATTCACTACATATAGAAGCACTAGCTACAGCGCGAATGACTGCTAAATTATATTTCTCCCTGTATGGGGTGTCTTGTCCAATTTCCTCCGCTCTTCCTAGAATTGTTGTTGCATTACTCAGGGGTAGTTTTTCTATAGCACTGTTGATAAAGTTAACTTTCTTGCGAGTAGAATCTAGTAGAGTTACCTGGTAATGAGGAAAAACTATGCCAATTGGTAGACCGGGAAATCCCGCACCGCTACCAATGTCAATTATTGACCCAGCTGCATTCAATTCTGGTAGAAAATGTTGCTGTGGTGCAACTCCTCTTAAAGAATCCCAAAGATGTTTTTCCCAAAATTCTTTGGGTTCGGTAATTCGAGTTAAGTTGATTTGACGATTAGCAAGTACAATCAAATCGTACAGCTTTTGCAGTTGATTCCCCTGTTCAATTGTCGGTTGCCAATTTAATGTTTCCTGCCAAATTTCTGCCATCTCCGGTAAAGTACCGCCACTTTCCCTATCCATGATTATCATAGTTACTTCGCAATTGACTCTAAACTGGGAGCAATGGGACTCAAAATACCATGGTGGAGATTCCAACAACAATCTGCTATTGGTAATAGATCCCCCGCATCATGGGTGACTACCAGTATTGTCCAGTTTTTCTTGAGTCTCTCTAGTAAAGTGACTAGTTGACGACGCATTGACCAGTCCAGACCTGCTGTAGGCTCATCTAGTAGTAATAGGTTTGGTTGGCGAATCAACTGTACAGCTAGAGCTAAACGTCTTTGTTGTCCACCACTGAGAGCATTAGGCGATGTAGATAAGGATAAGCTCTCTAGTCCTACCTCCTTTAATGCATTCTTGACCCTCTCTAGTCCTAGTTCTGGATGACCCAAACGCAACTCTTCCAAAATTGTGCCCCCACAAAAGTGTCTTTCTGGAAATTGAAATACTATCCCCGCTAGTTGTTGCAGGTGTTCTGCTACTAGTCCTTGTTCCCTCCAAAATATACCACCACTAGTGGGTTCTGCAAGTCCTGATAAAATCTCTAGTAGGGTACTTTTGCCAGATCCACTGGGTCCAATTACTAGTCCTAGTTTTTGAGGTGGTAGTTCCAAATTAATAGCTTGGAGAATTGGAGTGGGACAAGCTGTGGGGTGATAAGTTAGATTTTGAAGATAGAGCATTTGATAAGATAGGTTTTAGAAATGAAGTTTTTCTGGCTTTTTTGTATATTATTAGGTCTGTTTGGTTTCTCCTACGTACAAATAACTTGAGTTTAAGTGCTGTAACTACTCTGTAAATTATGATATCCAAAGGTTTTTTAATTGCTTTCCTCACTCTCCCCAGAAATTTATCCGTTGTTCAGGTGGTTTCTATGGCTACCCTAGCTCTTGGTTTGAGCATTAATACGGCTTTTGCCGGAGATCCATTTCGTGCTAATCAACCTCATAAAATTGGCGATCGCACTGAAGCAGCTTTTAGAGCAATTTTTGAACAGGGGAATTATGGAGCTGGTGAAGATCATCTCAAAAAAGCTATGGTTGAGGAACCAGGGGAACCTTTGGTCTATGCTTTGAAAGCGTCCTTGTCCTATGTTAATCAAGATTGGGTTGCTTTGGAGAAGTATAGTCGAAAAACCTTAGAAACTGGTGAAAAGTTGACTGCGACTAATCCCTTGCGTGGTAATTTATATACTGGAGTGGGTAACTTTTTAATTGGAGCGACAACTCTCACTCGTCAAGGGGTTTGGAAAGGTGCTTCCCAGGCTTTTTTACAGTTAAAAAAGGTTTATGAATATTTAGACCAAGCAGAGGCTATTGATGCTAATGATCCTGAGTTAAGTTTAATTAGGGGTTATATGAATCTGATGTTAGCGGTAAACTTACCCTTTACTAGTCCAGAACAGGCAATTGAACAATGGCAACAAAATGCCGCACCCCGCTACTTGGTAGATAGAGGTATTGCTTTAGCATATCGAGACTTAAAACAATATCCAGAAGCCCTAGAGTATGTCAATCGAGCTTTAAATAGCACTAGTGACAATCCAGAAATTTATTATCTCAAAGCTCAAATTCTTCATGAGCAAGCCAAAAGAGAACAAGACCAGAATTTGGTTCAACAGGCGATCGCCAATTTTGATTTAGCCCTAGCCAAGAAATCCCAACTTCCTTCTGGTTTAGTTAAACAAATTGAGTATGAGCGTAGTCAGGCTCAAGCTAGACTTAAAAGCAATTAGAGATTAGAGAAACTACTGAAGAAACCACTAAAAATGCACATTCAATTTCGAGAATTTAACCCCTTTGATGTCTGGATTTGGTTTAAGTTTGGGACAATTCCCTCCCAGCAGGAAAAACAATATGTGGAAGAGGTCTTTAACTCCTGGTTTTATTTAGGCAAACTGGGAGGATTTAACGCCGAGAACTTGCAAATACAAGAAACTGGTGTAGACCTCAACTACATAGATTATGATAGCGAGGCTTATAGTCGTTCCATGGTAGCTCTCATGCACAACATGGGGGAATTTGAATACGAGGGAGAATGGGGAAGATGCTGGTTTGACCTAGGCACAAGTGATGCGATCGCATTAGACATTCTTTTGAATGCACTGTTGCAGTTAAATGAAGAGTATGTTGTGATAGAAATCCTATATATTGGGGGAGAAAACGAAGATTGGCCAGTAGAGAATGAGGAGATGCGTGCTTACTCAATTTACGAGAACTAAAAGAAAGATGAACAAACCAGGTGAGATTCGTGTTATAGTTTTAGCCCTAATCAGAGATGGGGAAAGAATATTTGTTTCCGAGGGATATGATCCAACCAAGCAATCAACATTTTATCGAGCTTTAGGTGGAGGGATAGAATTCGGGGAAAGCAGTCGAATGGCATTAGCGAGGGAATTTCAAGAAGAAATTCAAGCCGAACTAACCAATATTAGCTATTTAGGTTGTATAGAAAACCTATTTATTTTTGATGGTAACCAGGGACATGAAATCATTCAACTTTACCAATGTGACTTTGCTGACCCCAGATTTTATCAAATAGAAAGTCTCACCTTTTCAGAAACACCCCAGAAAAAACATCGCGCCCTCTGGGTAGAAATTAGTAAATTTAAATCAGGAGAACTCAGATTAGTGCCAGAAATATTTTTTGACTACCTGTAATTGCCATCTTCTGCTGAATCTCCAACTTGATATAGTAGAGTTTTATCATTGTGTCAAACTTATTCAAGACCAAGCCCAAACATACTCGAATTCAACGTCAGTTACTCATACTAATGTTAATCATTTTTGGCGGGAGTGTAGTCCTAGGATTTATAATGGGTCTGCTCACCGGTATTCAACCCGTGACCTAACCAGCTGGAAATCGATAATATTACCTAATTTAATGAGTTCCAGGAGCATACATTTTGTTTATGAGATAGAATCTCTATAGGAGTATGTTGCTGGTAGAATGTAAAGGCTACACTAAGTAGCTCACCTGTCAAAACTCATCAGTCAACAATTAACACTTAATATTTGATAACTTGCCATGCTAAAACTATTGTTGGGCGATCCCAACGCTCGTAAACTAAAAAAGTACCAACACTACATTACAGAAATTAATCTCTTAGAAGAAGATGTTAAATTACTGTCTGATGATGAGTTAAGGGGGAAAACTGCTGAGTTTAAACAAAGACTAAACAAAGGTGAAACCTTAGAGGAGATACTACCAGAAGCTTTTGCAGTAGTAAGAGAAGCTTCTTCCAGAGTATTAGGGTTAAGACATTTTGATGTTCAGCTGGTAGGGGGAGTAATTCTCCACACAGGACAAATAGCAGAAATGAAAACCGGTGAAGGTAAAACCCTAGTAGCTACCTTACCCAGTTATTTAAATGCTTTAAGTAATAAAGGTGTTCATGTTGTTACTGTAAATGATTATCTAGCTCGACGAGATGCGGAATGGATGGGTCAGATACACCGCTTCTTGGGAATGAGTGTGGGACTGATTCAGTCGACCATGATCCCCATAGAAAGGAAAAAAAATTACGACTGTGATATTACTTATGTAACCAACAGTGAAGTAGGTTTTGACTACCTGCGAGATAATATGGCCACATCCATGGAAGAAGTGGTGCAACGTCCATTTAATTATTGTGTAATCGACGAAGTGGATTCCATTCTCATTGATGAAGCGCGAACTCCCCTAATTATTTCTGGACAAGTAGAAAGACCAACAGAAAAATACTTACAAGCAGCAGAAATTGCATTTACCCTTAAAAAAGACGATCACTACGAAGTGGATGAAAAAGCGCGGAATGTTCTTTTAACAGATGATGGGTTTGCCGAAGCTGAGAATCTTTTAGGCGTAACCGATTTATTTGATCCAGAAAATCCCTGGGCCCATTTTGTCTTTAATGCTATTAAGGCGAAAGAACTATTCCTCAAAGACGTGAATTATATCGTGCGCAATGGGGAAGTGGTAATTGTTGATGAATTTACTGGTCGGGTACTACCAGGAAGACGGTGGAGCGATGGTTTGCACCAAGCTATAGAAGCCAAAGAAAGAGTGGAAATTCAGCCTGAAACCCAAACCCTGGCAACCATTACCTACCAGAACCTATTTTTGCTTTATCCGAAATTAGCTGGAATGACAGGGACGGCCAAAACGGAAGAAGCGGAATTTGAAAAGATTTATAAATTAGAAGTAAGTGTTATTCCCACTCACCGCACCAGAAAACGTCAAGACCTATCCGACATGGTGTTTAAAACAGAACCGGGTAAATGGGGAGCCATTGCACGGGAATGTGAAGAAATGCACAAAGGTGGCAGACCGGTACTAGTAGGAACCACTAGTGTGGAAAAATCCGAACTGTTGAGCAGATTACTGCAAGAAAAGGGTATTCCTCACGAATTACTAAATGCTAGACCGGAAAACGTAGAACGGGAAGCGGAAATTGTCGCCCAAGCTGGACGCAGGGGTGCAGTAACCATAGCTACTAATATGGCGGGACGAGGCACGGATATTATTTTAGGCGGTAACTCCGAATATATGGCTCGGTTGAAGTTACGGGAATATTTTATGCCTAGGATTGTGAGACCAGAAGATGATCAATTCAGCATTCAAAGAGCTTCAGGACTTCCTAGTGGAAATGGTAGTAATGGTAGTGGTCAGGGTTTTGTTCCCGGCAAAAAAAGCAAAAATTGGCGCGTATCTAGGGGGATTTTTCCCACTGAGTTATCCCAGGTAACTGAAAAACTATTAAAGGAAGCGGTTGAGGTAGCAGTTAATGCCTACGGTAGTCGCGCCTTATCGGAATTAGAAGCAGAAGATAAAGTAGCTATAGCTGCTGAAAAAGCACCTACGGATGATGCAGTAGTGCAAAAGTTAAGAGATGCTTACCAGACTATTAAACAAGAATATGAAAAATTTACTGACGCTGAACATGTAGAAGTAGTAAACAATGGTGGACTCCATGTCATAGGTACAGAAAGGCATGAATCACGGCGGATTGATAACCAATTAAGAGGAAGATCGGGTAGACAAGGTGACCCGGGGACAACCAGATTTTTCCTGAGTCTGGAAGATAATTTACTGAGAATATTTGGTGGAGATCGGGTAGCTGGGTTAATGAATGCGTTCCAAGTAGAGGAAGATATGCCCATTGAATCGGGTTTATTAACTCGTAGTTTGGAAGGTGCTCAGAAAAAGGTGGAAACCTATTACTATGACATTCGTAAGCAAGTGTTTGAATATGACGAAGTCATGAATAATCAACGTCGTGCTATTTATGCTGAACGTAGACGAGTTTTAGAAGGAGAAGATTTAAAAGAACAGGTCATCAAATATGCAGAAAAGACCATGGATGACATCGTGAATTATTATATTAACCCAGAATTACCCTCAGAAGAATGGGATTTAGAAAAGTTGGTGGGCAAGGTTAAGGAGTTTGTTTACTTATTAGCCGATATGCAACCCACCCAACTAGAGGATATGGGGGTAGGAGAAATTAAGGCTTTCCTTCATGAACAATCGCGTATTGCCTATGATATGAAAGAAGCAGAAATAGACCAAATTCAACCGGGTCTGATGCGACAAGCAGAACGATTCTTCATTTTACAGCGGATAGATACCTTATGGCGAGAACATTTACAGCAGATGGATGCCCTGCGTGAATCTGTAGGGTTACGTGGTTACGGACAAAAAGATCCACTTATTGAGTACAAGAGCGAGGGATACGAGTTGTTCTTAGACATGATGGTGAATATTCGCAGGGATGTGGTTTACTCCCTGTTTATGTTCCAACCGCAGCAACAACCCGCAGTCCAAACCTCTGAAATAGTCTAACCGTTCCCTGTCCCCCTTTCCCTCATCCCACTTAGTAAGTGTTTAAATTAATACCAGCTTCCTTGGCCATTGCTTCCAAACCTTTGGTATCAAGAGTTTTAATTGCTTTGGTAGAAAGTTTCAACTTTACCCAACGGTTACCAGCGGGCCACCAAACCCTCTTAGTTTGTAAATTAGGTTGCTGTAAACGTCTGGTACGACGGTGAGAGTGGGAAACGGACATGGCATTATTAGCCTTTTTACCTGTGAGTTCGCAACGACGAGACATTCAAAACCTCCAAACTTTATGAATTTAGACACAGTTTACCCATTATAAACCATCAAATTATAGTTTCCCCATGGACGAAGAATTTATTATCCCTCAAGCACCCGCTAACTTTAAGTCTGGATTTATCGGCATTATTGGTCGTCCTAATGTGGGTAAGTCAACCTTAATGAACCAGTTAATAGGACAAAAAATAGCTATCACATCACCAGTAGCGCAAACTACTAGAAATCGCTTGAGGGGAATTTTAACTAGGGAGAAAGCCCAGTTGATTTTTGTTGATACCCCCGGGATTCATAAACCCCATCATCCCTTGGGAGAGGTGCTAGTGCAAAATGCTAAAATCGCCATTACATCGGTGGATGTGGTGTTGTTTGTGGTAGATGGCACAGCAGTCTGTGGAGGAGGCGATCGCTTTATTGTTGACTTATTAACCAAATGTGAAATTCCCGTTATTATGGGTATTAATAAAATAGATCAACAACCAGCAGAAGCTGAGAAAATAGATGAAAGTTATAGGGAATTAGCTCAAGGGAACGGGTGGGAAATTGTTAAATTTTCAGCCTTAGAGAACCAAGGAATATTAGAATTAGAGACCTTATTAATTGGATATCTGGAAACTGGACCTTTGTATTATCCACCAGATTTAGTCACCGATCAACCAGAAAGATTTATTATGGGGGAATTAATCCGGGAACAGATTTTATTATTGACCCGAGAAGAAGTTCCTCACTCAGTGGCGATCGCCATTGATTTAGTGGAAGAGAACCCAACAATTACCCGTGTTGTGGCCACAATTAATGTAGAAAGGGACTCCCAAAAAGGGATATTAATTGGTAAAGGGGGGACAATGTTAAAATCAATTGGTACTGTGGCCCGTCAACAGATTCAAAAATTGATTGCTGGTAAAGTTCATTTGGAATTATTTGTCAAAGTCCAACCAAAGTGGCGACATTCGCGGTTAAGGTTAGCAGAACTAGGATATAGGGTGGAAGAGTAGGGAGGGTTAATTCCCCAGTAACCCATAACAGAAAGCCATAAAAAATAAGAATGTAGTTGGGAGTTGAACAAATGTGGCAACGAATGATCAATGCTTTGACCAAGTGGTTGACCAAAATTAAAAACTTGCTTTTTAAAAACAAACCGCCTGCAGAAAAAAAAGAACGTCCAAAAGTTAGTGAATATACTGCCACCAAAGGCCCAGAAAGTAGTTCAGAACCTCCATCCTCAAAGCCTCCCAATAAAAAGAAGGTAAGAGATCCATTTGCCAATGCTCGTGGCCAAAATATTCTTTTTACCAAGGGAGTTTTATTTGAGGATCCCCAACCTGAAATAAATTCCTTGCAAAAAAAAGTCCTAGAAATCTTATTTTCTGTATTTAATTTATCAATAAAAGAGGATGACATTTATGTAGCTTACTTTCCCTCCCGTTTACTTTATTATATTGAGAAACAAGATTCTTTTTCAGCCTTCCGGCGATTTCTCAATGATATTGGCAGAACACCTGATGAAGTTTTTAAAAACCCTAAAACAGCCACCTTTATTAAAGATATCATACTAGGTCTCTACGAAGCTGATATTAACTGTTGGGATACTGGAATTAGTACCGAGCCTTTATATCAACATTTAAGAGAAACTGCTGCAAATGTTGATTATAATTTGGAGAGTTTTATCAACCTGCTAAGTCGAATAGAGAAATTGGCAATTTTGATTCACCAACTACAAAGAATTGCCGGGCAAATTCCCTTCGACTCATTTAGAAAGTTTTCTCAAACAGTCAACTCAAGTTTAAAATCTTGGCATACTTTGTCAGACACAACTTTCGATCAATGGACAAATTCACTCAATGACTACAAATCACAATTTAGGGACTATCAGTATTTTTCTGAAGTAATTGACCAAAACTGCTTTAGACTCAGAAGTACTATGGCTGTAATACCACAAGAGATAATCAATGTCATTGAGAATTTATTAGAAGAAGTAGAACAACTTAAACAGAAACTGAAAATTGGATCAATTTCCATAAACGAAGGACTAGGTGAACTGGGAACCTTAGCGAGTGAAATCAAGGGGTTTGTTGATGAAGTTTTGCATCGTAACCAAGAAACTAACAGTTCAAGAAAAGAGGATTTTGCATATACAAGCAACACATTATCTCTTGATGAAGCATTCAGGTTACTAAATTTAACTCGTGAAACAATATCAATGAAATTACTCAAAACAGCACGCAACAAATGTGCGAGAGACTACCACCCTGACATGGGTGGGGATGTAAACATGATGAAAAGAATTAATGAAGCTTACGAAATATTAAAAGATTACCTAGAAAATCGACATACTTAAGCCCAATCTACGAAAATCTATTGCTGTTGATTGTTGATAACCCTACCTTTCATTGTGGTAGTCAGATTGCTCAGTATTTATTGTGATTTGTAAATCACGGTCAAAAAGCGCTTTTGGTGAGGAGATCTGCTGCGCACCAATTTTTTTCAATGGTGGGGGTTGACTATTGACCCTTGGACGTGATACCCTGACAATGGAAATCTGTGCATTTTTTTTACAACTGCTCACACTCCATTATACTTAACCCTCATAATACCACATTTTTATCCCCTCGGCCACAAAAAAACTTATCTCATCCCCCCATAAATATAATTTTTTCTTATTATTTATTCCTATATATATATACATGAATGTAGATAGATAAGATTGAGCGCCTTTTGTAGGTTAGGTTGACATCGAGAAACCCAACGTCAATCATTTAAACAAAAAGAGCTATCTCGCGAGTGCTTCGCAATCGCATTCCTTTTGTGATTAATTAGTTTCCTCGCTAACTCGTGGGTCTTCCCATGAGTTACAATGCTACAAAAATCTATTGCTACGTGGGTGATTGTTGATAACGCTACCTTTCATCGTGGTGGTCAGATTGCTCAATATTTATAAAGTCTAGTTTATACTGGTTACTTCTTGATGAAACTGTCTTAACAAATCTTAACATACTTTACTTCTTAACAGGTGTTCAAATTGATTAGAATAAAAAAAGACGTATTATCTGCTACTACTTAAAATGTCTCAAGATCCTTTTAAAAGTTCTCTGGATCACATCAAGACTAGAGATAAACAGTCACTTACACGGGAACCGAGAACCTATGACCAGCTAATTGCAAAATATGCCAAACCCATACGGATTATGGGTTTGGTAGATGCAACAGGTTCCATGAAACCCGTGTGGGATAAAACCCTGGAGAGCATACAAGAATTAATCCGTCGAATCTTAGAAGCAGGAAGGATGGAGCTATCTTGGGTTGCTTATCGAGATTACTGTGATCATCACAGAATTATTGAGCAGAGTGATTGGAGTAGCTCAGTGGAATACTTCAAAACCTTCATGGACAAAATTAGTTGTAATGGTGGTGGAGATTTCCCAGAAGCAGTGGAAAAAGCATTAGAAGTTGCTATTGAAGAATTTGATGTTTCTAGAGTTATTCTTATTGGGGATGCACCTCCTCATGAGGATAAAGATTATCGAGGTCAAGCAATTGAACTAGCAAAACTAAATAGACCCGTGTTCAGCTTTGTAGTTGGCAATCATCCCGATACACAAAGAACCTTTGGGGAGATTTCCCAGCTTTCTAGTGGGGTTTGTTTTAATCTAGAAAACCACGAAGATATTGTGGACTTAATTGCAGTTACCGTGATAGATCAAATTGGGGGACAAAAATCCTTAGGTAAGTACCTAAATTCCTATGGATCCAGTTTATCTCCCAGCGTGAAAAAATTTATTCAGCAGCTTCCTCCTAGCAAAAATTAGAAATTAACTGAAACTTCAATTATGACCTCAACTATGACTTCAATGAGAAACTTTAAAATCTGGTATTTGGGCGGAATAGTTTTGTCAATAGTGTTGACAGTATTCGCTCATGTTAATAAGAACAATGAGCTGAGTCCATTAATAGTTGTATTTGGTGTTGGACATGTTTTAATCTTGGCTATTATGGGGTTTAGAATTCAAAAGTCCAAGGATAGAGCTGCAGCTGGTTTAAGAGTGCAAACATCTGGTTATCTTCATACCCTGATAGGATTTAGTGCTGCTTTATTTCAACTAGATCCTGAAAATTTACTAGCAACAATTGTGGTTCCTTTAAGTTATGCTCTATTTACCAGTATTGTTGGTTGGTGTTTGGGTGGAGAATTGGTAAATGAATTCCATGAACAATCAGGAGATCCTATTACTAATGAGTCCGAAAAGCTTGCTCAAGAATTTAGAAATTTTGCAGATTCTTTGACTGTAATTCACAGAAGATATGCCCAAGAAATAAGCAATGCTTCTGAATCTTTTCAAGATCATCTACAAAGGGTAGCAGTAGCTTATGAAAGAATGCTGGATACCTATGAACTTCAACTTAATAGATTGAATAAAAAACACTCAGAATTATCCGAGCAACTAGAAACTTCTCAACAGAAATTCATTGATACTCAGAGTAGATACTATCAAAAACACTCAGAATTATCCGAGCAACTAGAAACTTCTCAACAAAGGTTTATCGATAATCAGAATAGGTACTATCTGCAAATGGAGAATGCTATTGAAGCTCAACTTAGTAGATTGATTGCAAAACACTCGGAATTATATAATCAACTAGATAATCAATTAGAAACTTCTCAACAAAGGTTTGTCGATAGCCAAAATAGATGCTATGTTCAAATGGAAGGTGCCATTAATTATTTTACTAGTATCTTATCCGGAGAAAAAATATCTTATTTCGCTAGCAGTTTTGCATCCCTAAATGAACAGACAAATTTCGCATCCCAAAGTATGGAAAAAGTGGCAATCTCATCTAAAAATGTGTCTAGATACTTGGATAATAGCAAAGTTTTAATCGAGGAACTGGAAAATTTACTTAATTTAATTAGCTCTTACCGGAGGACAAGTTAGTGCAAATCAAAAGTAATATGGAACAAGCGGAGATTTTTGTCTTCATTGCTTCCTTTTTCTTGATCGCTCTTGGATTTACAGAATCTAACAAACCACAGCAGGAAGCTAAACCTCATGATAAACCACCAATCATTGAACTTTATGAAACTTCCGAGTATAAATTTGATTCCGGTCGTGCTGAATTAAAGCCAGATTTCAAGAAGTATATTCGCAGGGAACTGAGACCAGAAATTTTGAGAATCACGAAAGAATATCCCATTGATGTAATTGAAGTAATTGGTCATACTGATGGACAACCAATTAGTGGTATTAACTCACCAACAGAAAATAACTACAGCAATTTAGATTATAGTTTGGAAAAAGTTAATCTTGGCAAATTACCTGTTGCTCAATTACGTCCCGGTTCTAATACTGACTTAGGAATTATGAGAGCTTTGGCTGTTGTTCAAGAACTGAAAAAATCCGGAGGAGAAATTGCTAAACTCAAGTTTAGAACCTACTCCGCAGGACAATTATTATTAGAAAATGGGTTGCCAGCTGACATAGATAAAAGGGGTAATTCCAAAAGAAGAAGAATTGAAATCCGTTTCACAAAGTTGGGTAAAACTGAAAAAGTTCAGTAATGAAGGCAAAATCGTTAATGTAGTTAATACAAGAGCAGGTTTTAAACCTGCTCCTATTTCTAAACTGGAACTAACTGCTTTTTAAAAAAAGCTTGCAAAATATCATCAGCAATTTGTTGACTAGTTAAACCTAAAGTAACCTTAGACTCCTCCGGAGTAGCATGATCAACTAATTCATCGGGTATACCAATTCTCTTCACTGGTACAACCACATTAGCATCCAGCAAAGCTTCAGCTACTGCAGACCCAAAACCACCCATTAAACAACCTTCCTCCAAGGTAACGACCCGACCAATTTTTCCAGCTAGGGGTACAATTAAATCTATATCCAAAGGCTTGACAAATCGCGCATTAATCACACTAGCTTCAATACCATGTTCCCTGAGAATTTGGGCAACTTGCATTCCTGAATTAACCATGGTACCATACCCCACAATTAACAGGTCATCCCCCTGACGGAGAATTTCTCCCTTGCCAATTTCTAAAGGTTCCCAACCCTCTTCCATTAGGGGAACACCATAACCATTACCTCGGGGAAAACGCATAGCAATAGGTCCACTTGTATATTCCACACCAGTAACCACCATTCTTTGTAGTTCCGCTTCATCCTTGGGGGCCATTAACACCATATTGGGAATACAGCGAAGATAAGCAATATCATACATACCTTGGTGGGTGGGACCATCAGCTCCTACAATACCTGCCCTATCTAAACAGAAAAAGACGGGTAAGTTTTGAATACAGACATCATGGATAATTTGATCGTAAGCACGTTGTAGAAACGTTGAATAAATAGCTGCTACAGGACGCATACCTTCACAAGCCAAACCAGCAGCTAGAGTAACAGCATGTTGTTCCGCAATGCCCACATCAATATATTGGTGGGGTAATTTAGCTTGTAGTTTATCTAAACCAGTACCCGTAGCCATTGCAGCTGTAATGCCAACAATTTTCGGGTTTTGTTCAGCTAGTTTTACCAAGGTATGAGAAAAGACCTTGGAATACGCAGGGGGTTTAGGCTTATTGGAAGGAATTGCTTTACCAGTAGCTAAATTGAAGGGATTTTGGGCATGATAACCCACCTGGTCTTTTTCAGCTACTTCATATCCCTTACCCTTAATAGTCGCAACATGAACTAAAACTGGACCAGGTATTTGATGTGCTTGCTGAAAGGTAGTAATCAGCTCTTCTAAATTGTGACCATCTACCGGACCCATGTAAGTAAAGCCCAATTCTTCAAATACTGCACCCAACTTAGACATGGCTAATCGCTTCATGCCCTCTGTTACACGTTCTAATTCATCACCAACAAAAGGAATATGTTTGAGTTGTTCTTCAATATTATCAGCAATAAACTGTACTGGAGGACTGAGACGCATTTTATTTAGATAACGAGGTATGGCGCCCACATTAGGAGAGATAGACATTTCATTGTCATTAAGAACCACTAATAAATTAGTCTTAGGTAGGTGTCCAGCGTGATTAATAGCCTCTAGAGCCATACCTCCTGTTAAAGCACCATCACCAATTACAGCAGCTACCTTGAATTTTTCCCCCTTCATATCCCTAGCTAAAGCCATACCCAGAGCAGCAGAAATACTGGTGGAAGCGTGTCCCGCACCAAAATGGTCAAATTGACTCTCACAACGCTTGAGATAACCAGCAACCCCGTCCTTTTGTCTGAGGGTATGGAAATCATGGTAACGCCCTGTGATTAACTTATGGGGATAAGCTTGGTGTCCCACATCCCAAATTACCTTATCTCGATCTAAATCTAGTGTCTGGTAGAGTCCCAAAGTTAACTCCACAACTCCTAACCCGGGACCCAGGTGTCCACCACTTGCAGCTACAGTTTGTAAGTGTTTATCCCTAATTTGTTTAGCTATTTCCTGTAGTTGGCGAATAGATAACCCGTGTAACTGGTTTGGATGGGTGATTTCACTCAGAAGCATATTATAAGCTTTCCCTCTCTACATTATTGGCATTAATTGATTTTCCTACTTGATGTAGGCACAAAAACGCTGTCTTATAACTATAACTTTGGTTAGCTATCAACGGAGGGGGTAAATGGAGGTTGATAAATAAAATGACCATATTTTGTAGTATATTCGGTTTGTGAGAGCATTTTTGATGTGGTGAAATTTTTGGGAGTTTAGCAATGTCCGTATCAGCAGACCCAGTTAAGTTGATGAAGCAAGAAGTCGGTAAAGCCGCCGCATCCCTGGTAAAATCGGGTTCTATTGTCGGTTTAGGTACGGGATCAACTACTGCTTACACTATTCAGTTTTTGGGCGATCGCCTGAAATCCGGTGAGCTTAAGGATATTGTTGGTATACCCACTTCCTTCCAGTCGGAAGTTTTGGCAAAACACTATGGAGTTCCTCTTACTACTTTAGACGCTGTTGACCATATTGACATCGCTATTGATGGTGCTGATGAGGTTGATCCTAATAAAAACTTAATTAAGGGTGGTGGTGCAGCACACACTCGGGAAAAGGTAGTAGACTATTTAGCAAGTCAATTTATTGTTGTGGTTGATAGTGGTAAGTTAGTGGACCATTTGGGTTCTACCTTTGCTGTGCCCGTGGAAGTGATACCTATGGCTATCACCCCTGTAATCAACGCTATTAAGAAACTGGGGGGAAATCCGGAATTACGCATGGGTGTGAAAAAGGCTGGTCCTGTGATTACAGATCAAGGTAATATGGTAGTTGATGTCAGATTTGACTCCATTGAAGATCCAGTGAATTTGGAAAAAACCCTGAATAATATCCCTGGTGTTCTGGAAAATGGCATCTTTGTCAACTGTGTGGATTTGGTATTAATTGGCGAAGTAATTGATGGTAAGCCCTCTGTCCGACAAATGTAGGTGAGGGTTGGGAAATGGGGAAATTAACCAATTTAGGAGAGTAAATAATGACATTATCCCTTTATGATCAGGATATTTTACTCTGGGTTGAGGATACGGTTGCTAAACTCAAAGCTGGGAATTTTCACGACTTAGACATTGTCAACCTAATTCAGGAAGTAGAAGCTTTGGGAAGTTCACAAAAAAGAGAATTATTAAGTCGTTTAATTGTCTTAATAGAGCACCTGCTTAAACGACTATATGTTAACTCTCCCTATGATTATCATGGTTGGGAGCGGACAATTAGAACTCAAAGAACAGAGTTAGATATATTAATTAGTCAAGTACCAAGTCTTAAGTCCTTATGGAATGAGACCTTTCAGGAAGCTTGGCGACGTGCCCTGAAAAATGTAACCAATGAGTATAAATCCGTCAATTTTCCCAGCCAATGGAATTATTCATGGGACTTAGCAACATTTCTAAACTCTAATTTCTGGGAGTAAATTTAGGAAATAGTTTCAGTTTATAAATCTCAACTTATGCTATATAGAAGATTCGGTCGCACTAACTTACAAATGCCTGTATTTTCCTGCGGGGGAATGCGTTATCAGTTTAATTGGCAAGATGTTCCTCTCCAGGAAATACCTGTGGATAGTCAACAGAATCTAGCCAATATTATTCATCGAGCTGTTGATTTGGGCATCAATCACCTAGAAACTGCCCGATTTTATGGCACTTCTGAAATGCAATTGGGGCAAGTTTTACCCAATTTGGACAGAGAAAAGTTAATAGTCCAAACCAAAGTAACTCCCTGTTCCGATCCCCAAGAATTTCGCCAAATCTTTGACAAATCCCTGGCCTATCTAGAGTTAGACTATGTTGATTTATTGGGGTTGCATGGAATCAACAACCAAGAACTTTTAGACTATAGCATTGGTGGTTGCTTACAGGTAGCTAAAGAATTACAAGCTCAAGGTAAAGTGAGATTTATTGGGTTTTCTACCCACGCACCTCTGGAAATAATTTTACAAGCAGTTAACAGTAATAAATTCGACTATATCAATCTCCATTGGTACTATATAAATCAATGGAATTGGCCGGCCATAGAAGCTGCTAATAGGTTAGATATGGGTGTGTTTATTATCAGCCCTGCTAATAAAGGAGGTATTTTATATCAACCTTCTCCAAAATTGGTTGAACTTTGTCAACCATTAAGTCCCATGGTCTTTAATGATTTGTTTTGTTTGAGCCATTCTCAAGTTCATACTCTCAGCATCGGAGCAGCACAGCCAAGTGATTTTGATGAACATTTAAAAACCTTAGAATTGTTAGATAGAGCTGATGAAATTTTACCACCAATTATTGCCAAATTAGAAAAAGCAGCCATAGACACCTTGGGTGAAGATTGGGTAAAAACCTGGGATACCAATTTACCAGTTTGGGAAAATACCCCAGGTAATATTAACATTAAATTGATTCTCTGGTTGTTAAATTTAGCCCTGGCCTATGATATGGTAGAATACGGAAAAATGCGCTATAACCTATTAGGCAATGCTGACCATTGGTTCCCAGGAAACAGAGCTGACAAATTAGAAGAATTGGATTTGCAAGAATGTTTAGGTAATAGTCCCCACCGGGAAAAAATTCCCCTAATGTTATCTAAAGCTCATACCATATTTAAGGGTGAAGAGGTAAAACGATTATCTCAAAGTTAAATTCCTCCATCACCCCCTAGACTAATTTGTATGAGGAACGACTAAAACCTTATCAACTCTATTGCCATCCATATCCATAACTTCAATTCTCATTCCTTGCCATTCAAAATGCTCTGCAGCGGTGGGAATACGTCCTAAATTAGTGATGACTAACCCACCCAGAGTTTGATAGTTTCCTCTTGCTTCCATTTCCAATTCTTCCACGTCAAAAAGTTCAAAAAACTCTTCTACGGGTAACATACCATCCACTAACCAAGAACCATCTTCCCTTTGTACCGCTTGAGGTTCTTCCTGTCCCGGTTGTGCAGGAACATCACCCACAATTTCACTCATAATGTCATTTAGGGTCACTAAGCCTTGAATTACTCCATACTCATCCACAACTAAAGCAATATGAGTGACAGTTTGTTTAAATAACTCCAGAACCTTTAAACCTCTGGTGCTTTCAGGTACAAAAACCGGTTGACGTAATCCTATGGTTAAATCAAAAGGTTCATTGCGTAAACTCCTGGAGAGTAAATCAGTTACCGGAATTACCCCTAAAACATTGTCTAGTCCCTCTTGACATACGGGGTAACGGGAGTAATTACTCGCAGACATTTTCTGGCGATTTTCCTCCGGTGAATCATCCAGGTCTAACCAGACAATATCCGGACGAGGAGTCATGAAAAAAGTCACCGGGCGATCGCCTAGACGAAATACCCTTTCGACCATATCCTGCTCCGCTGCTTCAAAAGTTCCTGCTTCGGTACCTTGTTCTATTAAAATCTTGATTTCCTCTTCCGTAACCTGGGGTTCCTCCGAAGGTCTAATACCCAAAATTTGTAATACGGTCTCTGTTGATATACTCAACATGTATACTATAGGAGAAGCCAAACTGGCTAAAGCCCTCATAGGAATAGCTATAAAAGCAGCTATTTTTTCCGGATTATTTAATGCTAAACGTTTTGGTACTAATTCACCAACAATTAAGGATAAATAGGTAATGACTAAAACTACCACTCCAAAAGCAATGGTCTGACTATAATCTGACAAAAAGGGTACTAACTCAACATATTTTTCCAATCTTTGAGCAATGGTAGCACCACCGAAAACACCGTTTAGAATATTAATCAGTGTGATTCCCACTTGAACAATGGACAGGAAGTGATTAGGAGCTTCTGCTAGCTCTAAAGCAGCCTGGGCATTAAGACTTCCTTGATTGGCTAATTGCTGTAATCTAGCTTTACGAGCAGACACTATAGCCATTTCCGACATGGAAAATATTCCGTTAGCCAAAATCAGTGCCAAAATAATGAGAATTTCCACAGTAATGGGAGACATGGGAGTGAGGGAATGAGGGAGAAAGAGATAGCAAGAGGGAAAAAATGATTTTTCCTTCCGACCAATTTATTACCCATATTACCCATTTTCCATTTCCGTAAAATAATTGGTATATAGATACAATCTATATTTTTTCACTTTTTTCGACTTCTCACCTGAGCAACAACTATGACTTTTTCTTCTATTGTACGTAGTTTGATGCGATCGCCTCTGACCACGGAACTCAACAATCAACTCAAAAAACACCAGCAATTGGGTTTAAATGGCATTTCTCGCCTACCCAAAAATCTCATCGCTTCTGCTCTTGCTAGCCAAGAGAGTCGTGACTTGTGTATTATCTGTGCCACATTAGAGGAAGCTGGTAGATTTTATGCCCAGTTAGAAGCCATGGGATGGAATACGGTCCACTTTTACCCAACCTCGGAAGCTTCTCCCTATCAACCCTTTGATCCAGAAACGGAGTTAAGCTGGGGTCAAATGCAGGTATTAGCGGATTTAGTTAGTAATAGTGATCATAAGAGTATGGCCATTATTACCACTATAGGAGCATTACAACCACACTTACCACCTCGGGAAACATTTAAATCCTTCTGTTTAACCTTACAAAAGGATATGGGATATAGCTTAGAACAATTTGGGGAAAAAATCACTGCTTTGGGATACGAGCGGGTTTCCCTAGTAGAAACAGAAGGTCAATGGAGTAGACGGGGTGACATTGTGGATGTATTTCCCGTTGCTTGCGAATTACCGGTGCGTTTGGAATGGTTTGGGGATGACATTGAAAAAATCCGTGAATTTGACCCTAGTACCCAGCGTTCAGCGTTAGACAAAATCAATCAAATTACCTTGACCCCCACCAGTTTTGCACCAATTGTTTTATCTGCTTTAAAAGATAATGCTCTATTTTGGCAATTTAGTTCCCAACTTGATTTAAATTCAGAAGTAATAGAAAATTCAGGATTAGAAGGTAGTAGAAGATTTCTGGGTTTTGCCTTTGACCAACCCGCGTCAATTCTAGATTATTTACCAGCAAATACCTTAGTAGCAATTGATGAAATTGAACAATGTCATGCCCATGGCGATCGCTGGGTAGAAAATGCGGATGAGCAATGGTTACTAATTAACGATCAATTATCTACCACCTTCCCGAAAATACATATAAATTTTGAGGAATGTTTAGCGAAAAAAGTCAGCAATTTTAGTACCCTATATTTATCGGAAATAGCAGAAGAAAATAGTGGTAATATAACCTATAAAGATGCCAGGGAGCAAACCAGTTCTGAGAGTTTTATTCCCAGCTATAATTTAGGGGGTAGACCCTTACCCATCCATCCCCACCAATTTGCGAAATTAGCAGACACCATCCGCCAAGAAAGAGAGCGTAAATTTGCGGTTTGGATTATTTCTGCCCAACCTTCTCGTTCAGTTGCTCTATTACAAGAACATGATTGTCCAGCTCAGTTTATTCCTAATCCGCGAGATTATCAAGCCATTGATAAACTGCAAATTAATCAAACACCAGTTGCTCTTAAATATTCTGGTTTAGCGGAATTAGAAGGAGTAATTTTACCTTCTTATCGTTTAGTAATTATTACAGATCGGGAATTTTATGGTCAACACGCCCTAGCTAACTTTGGCTACGTGCGTAAACGACGTAAAGCAGCATCCAAACAGGTTGATCCTAACAAATTAAGGGCGGGTGATTTTGTCGTACATCGTAGCCATGGAATCGGCAAATTTGTCAAATTAGAGAGTTTGACAATCAATGACGAAACACGCGATTATTTAGTCATTCAATATGCTGATGGCGTGTTAAGAGTAGCAGCGGATCAAGTAGGTTCCCTCTCCAGATTCAGAACCAACTTAGATAGACCACCCCAACTACATAAAATGACCGGTAAAGCTTGGGATAACACCAAGAGTAAAGTCAAAAAAGCCATTAAAAAATTAGCAGTTGATCTGCTACAATTATATGCAGCTCGTTCCCAACAAGAGGGTTTTTCCTATCCACAAGACATGCCTTGGCAAGAAGAAATGGAAGATTCCTTTCCTTACCAACCCACCATAGATCAATTAAAAGCAGTGCAAGATGTGAAGAGAGATATGGAAAGTCCCAGACCCATGGATCGTCTAGTTTGTGGCGACGTGGGTTTTGGTAAAACAGAAGTAGCAATTAGGGCAATTTTTAAAGCTGTTACCGCAGGTAAACAAGTAGCACTTTTAGCCCCCACCACCATTTTAACCCAGCAACATTATCACACCATAAAAGAACGTTTTGCACCCTATCCTATTCATGTAGGATTATTAAATCGTTTCCGTTCTCATGAAGAAAAGCGCAATATTCAAAAACGACTATTAACCGGTGAGTTAGACATAGTTGTGGGAACTCATCAATTGTTAGGTAAAGGAGTACAATTTAAAGACTTAGGATTATTAGTAATTGATGAAGAGCAGAGATTTGGAGTCAATCAAAAAGAAAAAATCAAAACTTTAAAAACACACCTAGACGTATTGACCCTATCAGCAACTCCCATTCCCAGAACCTTATATATGTCCCTATCTGGGATTAGAGAAATGAGTTTAATTACCACTCCACCTCCGACCAGAAGACCGATTCAAACCCATTTAGCCCCATTAAACCCCCAAATTGTCAGTAGTGCCATTAGACAGGAATTGGATAGAGGTGGACAAGTGTTTTACGTTGTCCCCAGAGTTGAGGGTATAGAAGAAACCACAACCAGACTCCGAGAAATGATTCCCAGCGGTAGATTTGTCATAGCCCATGGTCAAATGGATGAAAGTCAGCTAGAATCAACCATGTTAACTTTTAGTAACCATGAAGCAGACATTTTAGTATGTACAACAATCATTGAATCTGGATTAGATATTCCGCGAGTTAATACCATTTTAATTGAAGATGCCCACCGATTTGGACTTTCCCAATTATATCAACTAAGGGGAAGAGTAGGAAGAGCAGGAATTCAAGCCCATGCTTGGTTATTTTATCCTAAACAAAGAGAATTATCCGATGCTGCTAGACAAAGATTAAGAGCCATTCAAGAATTTACCCAACTAGGTTCTGGTTATCAATTAGCCATGCGGGATATGGAAATTCGTGGGGTAGGAAATTTATTAGGTGCGGAACAATCAGGTCAAATGGATGCCATTGGATTTGACTTATATATGGAAATGTTAGAAGAAGCAATTAGGGAGATTAGGGGTCAAGAAATACCCAAAGTTGATGACACCCAAATTGATTTGAACCTGACCGCATTTATTCCTGCAACCTACATTACCGATATCGATCAAAAAATGAGTGCCTATCGTGCGGTAGCGACAGCCAAATCCAAGGAAGAATTAAGAGCAATAGCAGCAGAATGGAATGATAGATATGGTATTGTACCCCCCCCAGCAAATCAAATGCTCAGAGTTATGGAATTGAAACAACTGGCAAAAAATCTAGGTTTTAGTAGGATTAAACCAGAGAATAAGCAACATATAGTATTGGAGACACCAATGGAAGAACCCGCTTGGAACTTATTGGCCCAGAGGTTGACGGAAAATATGAGAAATCGGTTTGTATATTCTCCTGGGAAGGTTACAGCTAGGGGTTTGGCTGTATTTAAGGCCGAACAACAGTTGGAAACCCTAATAGATGTTTTTGCCAAAATGCAAGTTAATTAACAAGCGCTCCTGCAAGCATTTCACCGTAGGTTGAGTTTAATACCAAATCCGACAAACTATCCCTAAAAGGACTTGATCAGTTGTATTATCATTATTGATCAAGTATTTTTTAGAGCGATCGCATGTCAGTTAGGAATGGAAAACTAATATAATTGTGACAAATTTACTGACTGGAGGTATTGATGAAGCGCGAATTGTTTGAACGCATTTATGAGGAAGAATTGACCCCAATTCAAAGGAGAATTTTACATCGAATTTTGCAGGGCAAATCAAATACAGCAATAAGGGGAGATGTAACGGTTTGGTTTGACCACAAAGTTTATAGTGGTAGCGAAAGAGATAAACTTCCTAGGAGCAAACGCACAATACTAGAAGGTTTAGAATCAGGAAAAAAATTAATGGATCAAAGTAATTTGTCCCATCATTTAAGAAAAATTTGTGAACAATTTGAACTAATTGATTTACAAGAAGTAATAAAACAATTTATTAAATACCGTCGCCAATTAGTTTCATATGAGACCTTAGAGCAATTTGAACTATTACAAACCACACAATTTCCATCTGGTGCGACAAACTCCCTTTATTACGAATATCGTCATCCCATAGAAGAAAAATGTGAGAGTTATATTAAAAAAGTGGGAGAGGAAGCTATTTTACTACGCATTAAAGCTCCTGCTCAAATGGGTAAAACATCACTAATAAACCGACTGTTGCACCATGAATACATAAAAATTATAGTTGAACCTAGATGTCAATTGTACCGAGAATATTTTACTACATTTATTTAAATTTATTACTGGGGGATAAAAAAATGGCTACATCGTTCTATAAAGTTGGGGGAACATTACCAATAAATAGTTCTAGTTATGTGATCAGAACAGCAGATACAGAATTATTTAATTTATTAAAGCAAGGGGAATACTGCTATGTATTTAACAGTCGTCAGATGGGGAAATCTTCAATTAAAGATCAAACTCAATATAAGTTGAAAAAAGAAGGATTTTTTTGTATTGACATTGACCTACAAGGTATTGGAACTCAAGTTACTCAGCAGGAATGGTATGTTTCATTTATTTATAATCTGTTGAATGCGATTGCTTTAGAAGAGAAAATAGAAATAGATTTAGGTAGTTGGATAGAACCTAGATCATATCTATCACCTAGTCAATTGTTAAATAATTTTGTCTCCCATGAATTATTAACGTCAGTTCAAAAGAAAATTGTAATTTTCATAGATGAAATTGATTGCTCATTTGGTTTATCATTTCGAGATAATTTTTTCGCATTGATCAGATTTTTTTATAACCAGAGAAATCAAAATATAAATTACCAAAGATTGACTTTCTGCTTGTTAGGAGTAGCAACTCCAAGTGACCTCATTAAAAATCCAGTAGAGAGTCCTTTTAATATCGGTAAAGCTGTGGAATTAAATGGCTTTGAGTTTCATGAAAGTTTAGTTTTAGCTGAGGGATTAAAAGGATTAGCTAGTAACCAAAATGAAACATTAAAACAAGTTTTATATTGGACTGGGGGACAACCTTTTTTAACTCAAACTGTGTGTGACCTACTAGTTAAGTTAGATATTAAAGTATCTGAGGGAAAAGAAAAAGAAACTATTCGGCAACTTGTCTATTCTCAACTTATTAATAATTATCATGACTATCAACATTTTGATCAAATTAAAACTAGATTGATTGCCAATGAGAACCGAGTGGGAAAATTATTAGAAATTTATCAATATATTCTCAAGCATGGAATTTTTCTTAGTAAAGATTTGGGTAAAGAAAAAGAATTTGAATCAGAACTAAGACTGTCTGGCTTAGTAGTTAGAAGAAATGGAGGTTTAGAAGTTTTTAATCCTATTTATCAAGAAATTTTTAATCAAGATTGGGTTCAAGAACAGTTGGATAGTATAAGACCCTATTTTAGAGTAGTGTAGCATTTAGTCCAGATGATCAACTTCTTGCTACTGCTTCAGAAGATGGTATAACCCGTATTTGGGATCTCAAAGGTAATTTAATTAGAGAGTTAAAAGGACATGAAGGAAGTGTTAATAGTGTAGTATTCAGTCCTGATGGTCAACTTATCGCTACTGGTTCAAATGATAGGACTATCCGACTTTGGGACTTGAAAGGGAATGTGGTTAGAGAATTCAGGGGACATCGCAGGGGTGTCAGCACTATAGCTTTTAGTCCTGATGGTAAATATCTCGCTTCCGGTGCAAGTGATGGAACGGCTAGATTATGGCGCGTAGAATCACTAGATGAATTACTTACACGGGGATGTCATCGGCTAAGTGATTATTTTATCTCTCATCCCCAAGTTTTAAAGGAACTACCCGTGTGTAAAAAGATATTACACAACCCTATAGATTTCTCAAACTATCTCCAAACTTAAAACATCTGCGGACATATCCGCAACTAATCGCATAATCTTCAACCATTGACTACCAAGTAAAATTTCTGTAATTTCCTCACCACCATAAACCGGAATTTCAAACTCTCTTCTGTCAATACGTACCTTTCCTAAATAAATCCTAAAAGTCTTGATTCCCTGCGCTGTTTTGAGTGGTCTTTCCCGCAAAAAACGCCAACCTAATGCTTCTAAATCTTGAGAATTAACAGCAAGTAACTCTGTAAAACCAGTATCTAACATTGCTGTTACTGGTAATTCTAAATCATCAGCAGTAATTAAATCAATTTCAAAAAAAATCTCCCCATCACTTCCAAAATCGCCTAGAATCATATCCTACCAGCTACTCCAGTTTCATTAATCACAAAAATAAAGGGTATAGCAGTTGGATGTTTTTGCAAAAACATTTGAGTAACAACTTCTTCATCTTTATCAAGGAAATAATCTCCACTTTCTGAATCAACTGCCATAAACCAGTTATAATGATTTTTGATCAAATCTGGTTGCAATTTTTCAAAAACCACTCTACAGCGTTGATGATGAGTTTCCAGCTCACTTCTATACAGATTGATCCTGTCTTCTGTCCACTGAATTTCAGGAAATAATCTGCCTCGACGTACCACTTTATGAGATTTAGTTTCAGTCATATTTTTACACCTCTTAATAAGATGAATGTAAATTAATTTTTCTAAATATATTATACAAGGTTGGGTTGAAGCATGAAACCGAACACCCCCATGGGTCTCGTTACTCGACCCATTCTACAAATAATTGTGCCTCCCTACTTATTGACACCATGCTCAATACCCATTTTTCGGAATAGCGATTGATTGATCAGGCTAAGCATATTGACTTAATTCACAACCAATCGCATCAAAATACTTTATCTAGGTGTATTGTATATCTTGCCTGATTGACATTAGATGGCCTATGACTATATACTATTTT